>JANYEO010000259.1 GCA_025363025.1 Opitutia bacterium | reverse complement strand
GGCCTTCAAGAATAGCCTTCTCTACTTGGCGGCACAGTTGAGATACTCTCAAAATCCCTAAGTTAGCCGTACTCCCGCACATAAAATGCGTATGTTGACGCAGTGCAGCTAAATCGCGTTTTACGCAGGATTCGGTTAACTGATCAAAGCGAGGCTCATTATCACTAACAAAGGTTTCAATCAATTCTTTGAGTAAAGAATCTCCGGCTTCTTCTTCGACAGAAGCCAGCATTTCTACTTGTTCTTCATCAATTAAAGCAAGACCAGGAGGTAACTGAAGATAAGAAGGCGTCATGGGGTAATAATTAAAGGTGATTGGCAGCAGTTAATAATGACATCTCCGCTATGCTTTCAGCAAGTTTATCTTCAATCCTATCAAAAATATATTTTTCTTCGTAAAAAGCCTTAACTATGGCACGAGCTGCCTCAGCCATTACCCTTCCATGATCCGGCCTATTCGCGAGCTTAGCTAAGGCTAAAGCCAAATAAGCGGGGTCATTCGCGCGCAGTGAAATAGCAATAGGGCCCTGTTCTAAGAGCTCTGCCCCGCCTCCATCAGGTGTCATCAAAACAGGCAAACCCGAAGCCATAGCTTCAAGAGGGGTCAAAGCAAAAGGCTCCCCCCAATTACTAGTAAAAATTAAAGCATCATAATCTGCATACACATTAGCCATTTGTTCTTGAGTCGCATGCTGCAAGCTTACACGCGCCCCTAATGGGGATTTTTTAAGCGCTTCCGAAAAAGCCTCTGCATAAGGGCCTTGCCCCTTTCCAAAAAAAGTAAGCGTTATCTCTGGGAAACCCGCCTCACTCAATGCCTCTACCCCACGCAAGGCCATTAGCGGGTCCTTATCTTCACTAATACGCCCCACCCATAGTAATCGCTTGAGTGGGCCATAAGCCTCCTTCTGCTTAAATTTATCAATTGGCACCCCACACGGTATAACAATCGCCGAATCAACCTTATAGCCTCTCGCAGCCGTTAAGTCTTTTAAATAAGCACTGCAAAAATAACTATTTTTAAAATCAATCGTCACTACGGGAGAGGTAGGAACATCTTTACTTATCAAAGCCCGTAGCCCCGTAAGCTCCATCAAATGACGCAATCTTTCACCCCATCTAGAAGCAGCCCCATTCCACCATTTAAGCCAAACATCTGCCGCTAAGCTGCGCGCTATCCAATGATCAGACACATCATATAGGAGTGGTACTCCCGTCTCCTGCAAACGTAAAAGCAAAGACTTAGTAAGCCCCCCCATATTCCAAATATGCACCCCCTCCGGCTTAAAGTTATCTAATGTCGCTTGAAGCAAGCGGTGGTTTGCCCGTTCTACAAAATAGAGCTTATAAATAGGCAGCCAAGGCCGACCAAAAAAACCATGCAGCTTTAAGATACGCTGAACGCCTATTTCGCCATTCAAACCAACTGCCCCATCTTTATAATCAGACGTTAAAACAAGGACCTCATGCCCCTTTTCGCGCAGCGCATCCACACAGGCCCAGCAACGCATCTCGTACCCCCCAATAGCATGCGGTGGGTATAAATTAGAAATAACTAAAATGCGCATAGAGATAACAAGCTATGAATATATACGATCAATTTTTATCCAAAGAGAGTTGATCAACCGACCGCTGCTCCAACCCTGCCAAAACACCCTTATAACGGCCTAAACGCTGGGCAAATCGAACCCCAAGCGCATGAGGAAACTGCGGCCAAGTTGCCGTTTTCACAAAATAACGCGCATCCAAAATCGCATCTTTAGCAAAGCCCTTGCACACAAGGTTTCTAAAACGAGGAGACGCAGGCCCTTCTGCATAAGCCATTGCCTTTGCATCCCCAAAAGCCCGTTTAAAAGATTGCTTAAGCGTATAATTATGAGAATGCATCACCACCGAATGAGAAGCAAAATCTACTCCATACCCCGCTGCCTTCAACCGCTTTGACCACTCATTATCTTCTGCATATTGAAGGTCTTCGCGGATCGGTTCTTTTTCCCAAGCAGGCTTATAAACAAGGCAACTGACCATACTAAAAAAATGTGGCCATTTAACCGATTCTCGGTCCAGACCAAAGCAACGGTCATAATCATGCGCAAAAACAGCCTTACAATCCTCCCTGGGGATTTGGCGGCTAAAAAATGTACCCGGGTTTTGTGCCGCAATCCCTACACGCAGTAAGTTACTAAGCCAATTTTTCCCAACAGGCGTCGCATCTGCATTCAGGCAAATAACCCAATCACTCGTTGCCTGCCGAATACCCTGATTTAAAACAACCCCTGGCACATAAGCTCCCGGTGCAATGACTTCTAAATGCACGTGAGGGTAAGTATGGAAAATCTCAATGGATTCATCCGTTGAGCCAGAATCAATCGCAATGACTTCTATGTCACCTACGAAGTCTTGCTCAAAAATCGCCTTTAGCGTTCCCTTCAAAGCCCAAGCTTCGTTAAAAGAACGTATAAAAATTGAAATTTTATCAGGAAGGGGGCATTCCATAGAGATTAGGTAGATTTAATGGATTAAAGATAGGCGCTTGTTATTCCATCGAAAGCAGCATATGATGCAAAGACCGATTGCAGAATGCTTTGATTTTGGGATGGTTGCAAGCGAGACGAACGTAAGCCTACTAAAAGTAGGTGCGTACGACGAACGCAGTAAACGCGCAAAAGCATGCATTGTGTAACGGTCATATTATGGCTGAAAAAATAATTCATATACCACGGCGCTTTGTTCAATCCGAATGGGGAGGGACAGAAAGTGTCTTGGTGAATATTTGCCGTGAGCAACAAAAGGCGGGGTTTAACCCTATTATACACACGTCTTGTGCTCTCAGTAAACCCGGAAAAGAGAAATGGGAAAATTTACCCATTGTGCGGCATCGCTACTGCTACCCCTTCCTAGGTCTGTCAAAAGCCGACAAACTAGCTCTAGATAAAAAAGGAGGTAATCTTATTAGCCTGTGCCTCTTGCGAAATTTAATTAAAGAAAAAAACGTACGCTTATATCATGCCCACGTCACCAAGCGGATGGGCGGTACCGTCCTCGTCGCCGCAAGGAAGAATAAAAAGCCCTGCGTCGTTACCTTGCACGGCAACATGTTCGACGTCCCTAAAGCCGAACAAAACGCTGTTATTCAGGCACAAAAAGGTCATTTCGACTGGGGCAGATTATTTGGCGCATTTCTAAAAAGCCGCACGCTCTTAAATGAAGCAGACGCTATCATTTGCGTCGGTCATTCAGAATATTTAGCTGCATCCAAAGCCCTTGGACATGGCCGGGTTCACTATCTACCTAATGGCGTCACGCCTACAACATTCCAAGGAGGTAGTGGAAAAAAAGCTAGGGCCGCACTTGGCATTCCCCCCTCCGCTTGGCTCCTGGGCTGCATTAGCCGCTTAGATCCTCAAAAAGACCAAATCAGCCTTATTCGCGCTTTAGCCCAAGTACGCAAAAACCACCCCGAAGCTCATTTGCTATTAGCCGGGCCAGAAACTGTTGCCGGCTACAAAGACGCTTTGCTCAAAGAAGCCGCTACCTGGGGCGTGCAAGAGGCCCTTCATCTAACCGATGCCTTTAAACCCGAATCCGATGAGCTAAGAGACGCCTTAGCCTCCCTAAATGCGTTTTGTTTGCCTTCCCGGCACGAGCCATTCGGCATCGTCATTCTCGAAGCCTGGAGCGCCCACCTGCCCATCATCACCTCCACCGCAGGCGGCCTCGCACATTTGGTAGAAAATGAAAAAGATGGCCTAACCTTCCCCGCGGAAGATGTTGATGCACTTGCCGCTGCATGGATAAAGCTTATAGACAACCCTACTTTGGCCAAAAACTTAGCGCAAGCAGGCGCGTTGAAAGTAGATACCGAGTACACTTGGCCTAAAGTTGCAGAAGCACTCGAAGTTATTTATCAAAAAGCAGAGCTCGTATGCGCCAGAAATCAGGCCGAAAAACGTTTTTAAAATAACGCAGCTTCATGCCCAGCCTCAGATAATACCTCCGCAGCTTCATCCGCCCTATCCCAGGGCACACCTGTATCACCCTGGCAAGCCCCTTGCATAATAGGGAAGATATCCACCAAGCTTTTAGGTACACGGGTTGGGTGGCTCGTAAGCCAACTTGCTGCACTATCCGGATGAGCCGGGTCGTACCCATGCATTCCATTAACCCACTGTTTATTCATAAAGGAAGGAACAAAAATAGACCCTGCCGGCAGTAAATAAAAAAGCTCCCCATACCGATTATTCGGGAATGAACAGCCCCATGATTTAAGCTCCGCCGCAGATACGATACGGCCATCCAACTGATAGCGCAAATAAGCCTCTATCTGCGCCTTAACAGCTGGGCCCCCCGGAAACCAAAAGCGAGCCATAGTAGAATCCCAACACGCAATGTAATCTCGCCCAAAGCGATAACCCAGTTTTTCGAAACGTAACCGCAAATTACTCGAACGCTGTGTATTAGCCATCCCATGATCGCTAAAGGCATGTACCCGTACGTCTTTATAATGCTTACGTGCTTGAAAAATCGTTGCCCGCAGCTGTGCCTCAAAATGCGCAAAACCTTGGTCAACCTCTGGCCCTTGAGTGCCATAACGGTGCATCAACGCATCCAACCCCGCCGTAAATAAATAAGCTAACTCTACTTCCCCCTTGACTGCCACTTCCCCTAATGCTCTTAAGTTAACTTCATCACTTTGACGCCAGTCAGACCTAAACCAAGGCCGCCCACTTGCTTGCCAAGACTCAAAGATGGTTTTTTGCCCTCCAATAATGCCACCAGGCATATAAATATCTTTTTTCTCCGTATAATCAAAATAGGGCAAATACTTAAACGGCATACTGTAGAGCTGGAAGTACCCCGTATAGCCTCTTTTTTTCGCAATATAATGGCTTAAGCGATTGCGCACACGGCGATGCTCACTAATAAACGTAGGTAAAAACCGTAAAGCCCCCCACCCCTTAAAAGGCCGCTCTTTGCCGGCAGGTGCATAAAATGAAAAATGCCCATGCTTTTCCGGCAATTCCCCCGTTAAAATCGTAGGATCACAAGTAGAAGAATACCCAAAGATCGTATTACAAGGGCTACGATAAGGTAACACATCTGCCAAAAATTGACGCTCCTTGGCAATCTTCCAGCCCAATGCATCGATAAAAATAAATAAGTTCAGCGTTTTCATGCAAAAGAAAGAGGAAGCCCGTTTTTACTGAAAGATTAAGGATTACAAGGGTTAGCAAGCTGCGCATTCGTTGCTTTAAAAGCCCGATTGCAGAATGCTTTGATTTTGAAGAATTTGTAGGGCGAAGCGAGCGAGTGTACGCTAGTACAGGGAGAGCGACAACCGACCAAAAACTGGGAAGCATGCATTATGCCTCCGCTCCCTTTAATAACTCCTGAATACTCTTCACCAAAGCCGTTGGGCTAAAAGGCTTAGTAAAGACTTGATTGGCCCCAGCTGCCATAAGTTCCGCCTTCGTACTCTCTTTCCCCTGGGCCGTTATCACAATTAAGGGCAAATCCACCCAGGCGGCATCTGCGCGAAAGTCCTGTATCAGTTCAAGGCCTGTTTTTCCCGGTAAAAGGTAATCCAAAATGGCTAAATTGGGCTTTTCTGCCACTGCTTTTGCATGTACCCCCAAGCCCTCAGCACATGCAACCGTACGATACCCCGCACGGCCCAAATTAAGCTGATAAAGCTTCAGCATTACCGGATCATCATCTGCTATCAATATCGTTTGCATAAATAAAATTAGTTAATGGACTGGCTTAAATGATTAGCTGGCATATCCGACAGCCGGTTGAAAGTAGCAGCCGGTTTCAAATTCCAATAAAGAAAGCTTTGGTCATCTCCGGCTTCCTCATCATCACTTTCATGCTTAATTTTTAGCTGCAAGTCATCCCACAAGGTCTGCGGCTGGTTAACGCGGTTGGCGTCTTTAATAAACTCCATCCACGTATCCCACCCCCAGGCAGCCCCTTTAACAGGCCACTCATACAACCCATCGGTTACCAAAATAATTGTTTCATCCCCCTTCAGTATATGCCTCTCAATAACATATTCAGAAGTAGCAAAAAGCCCCAGAGGCGGCCCCGATGGCTCAATTTGCTGAATAACACCCGCGCCACTACTTAAGATAACCGGGCAATGCCCCGCGTTAACAATAGAAAGCTGCTGCGTATCCGCTGACACCCAGCAAATAGCACACGTTGCGAACATAGTGAGGTCGTTAAGCTCTTCACATAATACTTGGTTTACAACTCTAATTAAAGTTTCGAGAGAATGGCCTAAGCTCAAATTTAACCGGAGAGACGTCCGTATCATGGCCGCTAAAAAGGCTGCAGAAACGCCCTTACCCATAACATCTACCATCACAAGCACCAAGTCCCCAGAAGCCGTTACCAAAGCATCTACATAATCCCCTCCTACCTGCCTGGCAGAAGTTCGCTTAACAAAAAACGACCACCGTGGGTCTGTTGGAAGTTCAGGAATGGGAAACAATTTTTCTTGAAGATCTGCAGCAATTTCTAACTCCCGCAAGGCCTGCTTTTCCGTTTCTCTGGCAATTGCATTATTTGCTTGTGCAATCGCAATCCCAAATAAATCGGTGAAGGTCCGCAAGCTATTGAGCTCGGCCGCATTAAAGTGCGGGTCTGCCTGTGTACGCGCAATAAATAAAACCCCCACGGTAACGCCCCCGGCTTGTATAGCCCGCCCCCAACCACACCCAAATTGTGCTAGCCATACATCTTCTTTCGCCTCTTCGAGAGATTCCCAAACATACTCGCCCCCCTCTTTATAAAGACGGCTCAAAATAACACTTTTTTCTATCAAAGATTGATCAGCTGCTTCTAGCTGCAACACATCCTCAACTAAAGCTGCATTTAAATGATCCGCATTAAAGGCAATCCCCAATTCATCCCCTCTTACTAAAGGCCCTAGATCATCTAATGCTTTCCCAATAAATTCACCTAAACGGTCCGAACGAATGAGCGCCTCTCCTAATCGGTAAAAAGCGGCCAAGCTTTCATAACATAAAGATATTTCATTCAACGCTTGCTCAAGGACAGGATCCATCTCCTGCATCGGGATAATATCAGGATACGTCTTTTTTAAAACTTGCCGGTACCCCTCTGTCCCTCGCCAATGTTCCCACACATCACAAAATTGCTTAATAATAAACAGCCCACGGCCATGATCAGCGAGTGGGTCATCTGGCAAATAAGGATCTGCTGCACGGGCCAGATCAGGCCCTGTTCCGGGGTCTATCACCTCCAAGCAAATAGTTTGCCCTTCGGCCCACCAATTAACACTAATGTTTTTAGAAGCTACTTCCTTGGCCCCATGTACAATAGCATTTACAACCGTCTCTGTAAACGCCAAGCGCCACTCTTCTACCCTTTCCATAGACAACCCCTGCGTCTGTAAAAAGGCTTCCCAGGCTTCTCGCAAAGGCTCTATGTGCATTAAATCAGCCGGCAAAATATGCCGCTGGCTTACAGATGTAGGTTCAAATGCGCTCATCAAGATTTCTTAGAAAAAGGGTCTTAAAACTACTCGTAATAATATCCGTCATCACCTCCTCCGGTTGAGTTGCCTGGTACACCGCATGGACAGCCTCCATCTCATCTTCCGGGGAAAAACTACCATTAATATCTGCATAAGAAAACACCCCCATCGGGGCCTCACGAATAATATCCTGCCAATCAGGCGATAGCGCCCCCAACGATTCACTTGTCCTAGGCAAAACACCCAGCAGCCGCATCCGCCCTTTTACAACCTCCATCAGCCAAGGGCGTCGCCTCATAGGGAGGGTCCCTTTATCATATTCATGCAGTTTTAAGCCACTATGGGTCACCCAGGTTTTTAATACACCTTCTGGCTTTTTAAAGGCATACCGCAGCCATATAAGCAATGCTTTTAGCCGCTCACGTAGAGAAGGTTTCCACGGGTTATGATGGGCCAAGACCCCGCCTGCCATCAAAGGATCCATTTGTGAAATCTCCGCCTGATGTCTCAAATTAAAAAGCCGCCCACCTAAAAGATAAACCTGCTTAAGCTCCGTATGGCCAGAGAGAAAAGTACGCGGCGCGACCACTGCCTGCTCAACATGGCTAGGCCCGGCCAAAATAGCCCCTTCGCCGATAATAGCATAAGGGCCTATCGTACAGCCCGGCCCAATACTCACATGGTCTCCAATCCAACTGGGCTGACGTATTTCTGTACTCGGGTGGATCGCGCAAAAGCGGCCTATAGAGATAAAGTCATTATTTTTACCCGCACACGCCACCACCGTATCCAACCATTGGCGTTGTAATAAAAACCAGTAATTAAGCAGACTCCACCCATCTGTCGGTAAAGCCGTTGGATTAATATGCTCTGGCAAATGATCTGCAATCGCATCTGCAGGGATGGCCTTTACATCACTCACGGCTTGCAACTCCCAATCAATCGGCCAAAGAGTTGCTCGCTCAAGAACACCGCGGACTAATGCCGGCCGATCACTGCAATAAAAGATCACCTTACGATAATCCTGATTGAGTGCATAATCCAGCCAATGGTAAAGCAAGCATTGGTCGCCCACTGTCCACAAAGCAAACGGGCGGCCTGCATTTAGCACACTATCGATAGCAAACCAATCCGGCAGTACAACCTTCAGCACTTGGTCCGTTGACTTTTTTTGAGCAAGTAAAACCCCTCCACCTGCCTGAGGGGCCGTATACAAAGGGGCTAAATCTATTTGAGACATAATAAAAAAACTTTTTAATAAGCCCCTTTCCCAAGAAGAACAGCCGGTACCGTTAAGCATAGGATTTTAATATCCTGCCATACACTTTCAGAACGTATATATTGCAAATCTAAACGTACCTGTCCTTCAAAATCAATATTGGCCCGCCCCCCAATTTGCCACAAACACGTAATCCCCGGCTTCACTGTAAGCCTCCGCAGTTGAGCGGCTTTGTACTGAGCCACCTCACGTGGGACAGGCGGCCGTGGCCCAACTAGGGACATTTGCCCAAAAAGCACATTAATAAATTGAGGCAACTCATCCAAAGACGTACGGCGAATAAATGCCCCTACTTTCGTAATGCGCGGGTCATTTTTTGCTTTAAAAGTTACACCTTGCTCATGCTGATTTAATGCCAAAACCTCATCTTTCTTTTTATCTGCATCCAAAATCATGGACCTAAATTTCCAAATATAAAACGTGCGCCCACTCTGGCCAATGCGTATCTGCTTAAAGAAAACAGGCCCCCTGTCCTCAATGAAAATTGCCACAGCCGTTATCAAAAAAATAGGGGAAAACCCAATAAGCGCGCATACACTCCCTGTAATATCCAAAAGCCGCTTCAGCCCTTCTGCAGAGCCAAAAGCCATCCGCCATAAAAAGCGTTTGATCATCATTCTGCGCCTCCATGCTTGCAGAGCTAATACATTAGCCGCCTTCCCCCAGTGCAAAGCTGCAGCCCGGGAAGCATCTTCTTCTAGTAAAGCATTGGGGTACATAACGGTTTAGATTAAATCAATATACGGATAAAGACCACCAAGAAAAACCATTAGCAATATTTTGACACCAAAAACCTCTGGCACTCAAACAAACACCAAGTCACAATCACCCATTCTGCAGCGGTCTTCTTAAAGCCGCACTGCGTACCAGCATCTGCAAATCATCCAAAAATAAATCCTCCAAAGTCGTCACTACCCGGTTGGCCAAAAATAAATTAGAAATGGGGTGCGTTGTCGCTACTCCAACAACTGAAATCCCTCCGGCTAATGCGGCTTCAATCCCAACGGGTGCATCTTCTATCACGACACACGCTTCAGGCGGCAGTGCCAATGCTTCTGCTGCTTTCAAAAAAACAGCTGGGTCCGGCTTCCCAACACTTACATCTTCGGCGCTCACAATTTTATCAAATGCATTATTTAAACCCAATAAACGCAGTGCAAATGTCAAATTTTCGCGTGAAGTAGAAGAGCCAATAGCACAAGGCACCCCCGCCGCTTTTAATTCCTCTAAAAGGCGTTTTACGCCAGGTAAAGGGTTCAAGCCACTCTCCTTAACTGCTTCCCGGTAAAGCATTTCTTTGCGATCAGACAAACGATCAATAACCGTGCTATCACTCGACCAATTCAAAATTTCAGGGATAATATAAGCATTCTTCCGGCCAAAACTACGTTCGAAATGCCCCACACTAAGAGGCAAATTTTCTTCAGCCGCTAATCGCTCCCACGAAAGCCGGTGTTGGGCCGCAGAGTCAACCACCACACCGTCCCAATCAAAAATAATGCCCAAGGGTAAAGACTGCATAAAGAAGTTTAGATGAAATACCTTAAAAAAGCTAACTTAATTAATCATCAATTTGAATCAGAGACCGCTGCATAATGTAGTTTTTGACCAAAACACTGAATATTCTAACTTTCCAACCAAAGCGGATTATTTGGATTACTCAAGGGTATTTTCTTGCAGCCACCACCCAAACGCGTAGAGGCTTATTTATTATGGCAGAGACTCTCATACAGCCAAAAATTCGTGGCTTCATCTGTATTACGGCCCATCCCACCGGGTGTGCCGCTCATGTTAATGAGCAGATAGATTATATTAAAGCACAGCCCCCCCTTCCCCTGGCTCCCAAAAAAGTCCTCGTGATTGGGGCTTCAACCGGCTACGGGCTTTCTTCACGGATTGCCGCAACCTTTGCCGGTGGGGCCGATACCCTCGGCGTATTTTTTGAAAGGCCCGCCTCTAATGGCCGCACGGCCTCCGCCGGCTGGTACAATACCGCCGCATTCGAAAAAGCAGCCCGCGCTGCCGGCCATTATGCAACCAGTATCAATGGAGACGCTTTTTCGGACCGCGTCAAAGCCGCCACGATCGAACGCCTAAAGGCAGATATGGGCCCGGTAGATCTTGTTGTCTATAGCCTAGCCTCCCCCCGCCGGGTAGATCCAAAAACAGGGGAAGTTTACCAATCAACGCTCAAGCCAATCGGTCAATCCTTTAGCAACAAAACGGTTAATACAGATAAACAGCTCATTCAAACCATTGACCTTGAGCCTGCCAGCCCAGAAGAAATCCAAGCAACGGAGAAGGTCATGGGCGGCGAAGATTGGGCCCTGTGGGTAGATGCGCTCGAACAAGCAAATCTTTTAGCCCCAGGGGCAACCGTTGTGGCTTACTCTTACATTGGCCCTGAAGTCACTTGGCCCATTTATCACCAAGGTACCATTGGCCAAGCAAAAGCCCATTTAGAAACCACGGCTATAGCGCTTAACGAAAAGCTCAAAGCCCACGGGGGGAAGGCCCTTGTAGTTATTAATAAAGTCGTCGTCACCCAAGCAAGCTCAGCTATACCAGTCGTCCCGCTTTACACCTCCCTTGTGTTTAAAGTGATGAAGGAAAAAGGCTTACACGAAGGCTGTATCGAGCAAATGCACAGGCTTTTTCATGATCAACTCTTCAGCGGCCAACCCTTAACTTTAGATGCAAAAGGACGTGTCCGTGTTGACAATTGGGAAATGCGGCCAGATGTACAAGGCGCTGTCGCGGCCTTATGGCCTCAAGTAGAGACGGAGAATTTGCTGAGTCTTTCTGACTTTAAGGGGTATCAACAAGACTTTCTAAAGCTCTTTGGCTTTGGCCTCCCCGGCATCGATTACACTCAAGCCGTTGAAGCTGACGTCACCCTGGAGGGTTTATTAAATTTAGCAGAATCTTAACCTATCATTCAGTGAAACTCCTAAAAAGACCGACTGCAGAATGCTTTGATTTAGAGGAATTTGTAGGACGAAGCGACGAATGTACATACGGTACTTGAGGAGTAATAACCGACCAAAAACTCACAAATCATGCATTATGCAGCGGTCTCCTTAAAACTTGATAGATCGCTCCTTATCCTTTAGCGTTTAAACCGTTATGACCCTCGAAGCCTACTTACCTATTCTCCTGCAGCTCATCATAGCACTGGGGCTTTCAGTTGGTATCTTAGTGGCCAGCCACCTCCTCGGCCAACGGTCCAAGCCTAACAAACCTAAAGATAGCGCCTACGAATGCGGCTTTGCCTGCGAGGGGAAGGTCCATCCCAAATTTGCGGTTAAGTTTTATCTGACGGCCATGCTCTTTATCTTGTTTGATATCGAAGTCGTCTTCTTGCTCCCCTGGGCCCTTGCTTACAGAGAATCCCTGGCTATAGGTCTACCTATTCTAGGCCCTATTCTCTTTTTCATGGGGCTTATCGGATTTGGTCTTTTCTATGAAATTAAACAAGGTGGTCTAACCTGGGACCAATGATTACCCCCTCAATGTGCGCTTAGATAAATATATAACCCAAACCCGCATCCTCCAGCTCAAGGCCACTGATTACGCAGAAGCCCTAAAAGAGCTCTTGGCTACTTGCTCCTTCCCCGCTGCAGAAAAAGTTGACCGTGCAGCCTTGCTTGCCTCTCTGTTAGAGCGGGAGCAAAGCATGACAACCTGCCTAGGTAGCGGTATTGCCCTACCCCATATCCGCCTAAAAATGAAGCGGCCCTACCTGCTTGCAGTCGGTCGCTGTGCCAAAGGGCTAGATTACGAAGGCCTTCCCACTTATAGGGATCTAAAAATCGTCGTCTTACTCCTCGTATCGGAAGATGAGCCTTCGTATTTAACCGTCTTAGCTTCCCTCGCTCGTTCTTTTCAAGAAGGGATAGGCATCGAGCGTTTAATGGAAACTTCCAGCCTACCAACCTTCAAGGAACAGGTAAAAACCCTTTTTGGAGCCCCAGCCCGCTCAACTCACAAAACCCGCACACGCTTCAACCACTTAATGCTCAAGCAAGCAGAAAAAGTGGCCGAAGGCGCCGGGTGCTCAACCGTTCTCATCTTTGCCGATACTTTTTTAAACGGGGCCGGCATTAATCATGGTTTTGATAAATTTAAAACCGTTATCGTTACCGAACAAGCCGCTCCTATTCCAGAACGGCGGAATGTTCATGCCGTCATTACGGTACGCTCCTTCAATGATGGCCGCTTGGCCCAACTCAGGAGTGCCATTATCATTGGGCTTACCCGGGGGATTTTTAAATACAATGACCGTTTATGCTGCCTCAGCGGCATTCCAGGCAGCGACCAATTCGACACCATCGTAGTGCTCGACCTAGAGCGGGAGTTTCAATCTGTCTTCACCCGCAAGCTCGACATCCTCCCTCAAACTGTAAAACCAGAGGTGGTCGAGCGCGTACTCGCGATTGCGACAGAGCTCTCAGTAGAAGGCCGCGAAGGCCGGCCCGTTGGCACCCTCTTTGTGGTAGGAGATACCGAGCACGTACGCCCCTTTACCAAGCAACTGGTTATCAACCCATTTTATGGTTATAAAGAAGAGGATCGCAATATCTTAAACCCTTTCATGGACGAAACGGTCAAAGAGTTCGCATCTATTGACGGCGCTTTCATTATCAAGGGAGACGGGGTCATAGAATCTGCCGGCAGCTTCATTCACGCCCCTAACCACGACTATCAATTACCCGGCGGCTTAGGTACGCGGCACTCAGCGGGGGCCGCCATTTCCCTGGTTACAGACTGCTTAGCCGTAGTCATCTCCGCAAGTGGGCGACAAGTGACCCTCTTTAGACGCGGCCAAATGCTCCCCTTAATTGAAAAAGGGCACGGTACTACGTTTTAAAAGAGCATGGGAAGGGGGAAATCATGGTAGGCAGAGATCAACATTGGGGGTGTCAACTTAAGTGTGTAAGTTGGTTGAATCATAGACGCATTATAGACGGCAGCGGTCGCCGAATAGAAGGAAGAATTGGTTTAAAGCCATAGCCCAATCTCGTATGGGCAGGGTCCATTTTTTCCGCGCATTGTTCAAGGCCAAATAAACAATTTTGTAGACGGCATCATCATTAGGAGACCGTTGCATATAAAATGAGGCCGTTACAGAATGCCTTTATTTTGAGCACTTGGTCGGTTATCTCTCCTCGAGTACTAAAGTACACCCGTCCCTCCGTCCTACAATCTAATCAAAACAAAGGCATTCTCCTCGCGGGCTCAGGCGGTCATCCGTTTTACGTGTGTAAACCGAGCGCGGAAGCGTTCTTCGAGGAGTTCGCGAAAGTCCTCTGGAATATGGCTAATAGCAACTTCGAGGCTTAAGAGGGGTTCGCTTGCTTCTGATAATGAGAGACTAGATGAAGCGTCTTCTAGTAAGCCCTCCCCTAAGGCAAAGAGCGAAGGGGCTTCTTCTTGATAATCGGCCTGAAGGTTGGGGATGTCCCCATAGTCTTCGGAATAGTGAATCGTCTCATCCCCCACCCCTTCACAGGCAATCATCCCAACTTCTGACACAAGGGGAATCGGTAAGGCAAGGGCGGATTGGGTTGTTTTGATAAGCGGCGTTGCCTCCCTTAAAATAAGGGGGGCGTAGACAATTTTATATGCTTCAATCGCCGGCTCTACCTTTTTTTTTTCACCCGTCTCAGGGCTAGTTGAGACGGTCTTGGAAATGGCTTGGATGACGGTATCGATTGCTCGTACGCGGCTTTGTTCTGCCGCTTTTAACAGAGCAATTTCGAAATCTAATGTTTCTGACAGGCCTTTTTCTACCATGCCTTCTCCGGCATGGAGGGCGTCTAAAAGCCGTAAGTGGGCCTCTGCCGTCAAGTGATGGCCTAATTGGGAAGAAGCCCCACCCTTTGCAATGGCATCTAAAAGGCCACTACGTACAACTCCTTGGACGTCGATGAGGATGCGGTACAAGTCCCTCCCTTCTTCTGCAAAATGGGCTACGTGTTTTAAGATACTAGCATAATCTGCCTTGGCGAGAGATTCGGCTAATTGTTGAACTTCCCCCGGGGCGGCCAGGCCGTAAACATCCAGCACGTCTCTTTCCGTAATGGTGTTGCCGCAAAAAGCGATCATTTGCTCCATTGCGGATTGGGCATCCCGCATGCCGCCTTGAGCCATCCGGGCCAAAGCATGAAAGGCCCCAGGCTCTACCGTTAAAGATTCCGCCAGGGCAATTTGGGTAAGTTTTTCCGCAATAATAGCTTCTGAGATAGGCTTAAACTCAAACCGTTGGCAGCGAGAAACAATGGTGGGGAGGACTTTATGGGCTTCTGTCGTTGCAAAGATGAACTTCACGTGGGCGGGGGGCTCCTCCAATGTTTTGAGCAAGGCATTGAAGGCCGCGGTTGAAAGCATGTGGACTTCATCTATAATATAGATTTTGAAGCGGCACTGGGTAGGGGCGTATTGGCAATCGTCTCTTAATTCGCGAATTTGGTCTACCGAGTTATTGGAAGCGCCGTCAATTTCTACCACATCCATACAAGTGCCCGTCATGATAGCTTTGCACAAGAGGCTATCTGCGGGGGGAGTAACTAAAGGGCCGCCTTCGCAGTTCAGGGCTTTGGCAAAAATACGAGCAAGGCTGGTTTTACCCGTCCCCCGGGGGCCCACAAAGAGGTAGGCATGGGCTATACGCTCTTGAGAAATAGCGTTTTTGAGTGTGCGCACGACGTGGTCTTGCCCGACGACTTCATCAAAAAATTGAGGGCGCCAGCGACGGGCGATGACTTGGTAAGGGACACTCATGGTTTCTTTATCCGAATTTTGAGCTTAAAGTGATTTCACAATCATCAATACATTCTGACCGCAGCCTTAAAAGAGGCCGGGTTACTTACGCCTATGCAGATCAAGGTTGCCGTTGCTCCCTTCCGGGTCTAGCGGGGTTCACCGGTCTGGCATCGCATAAGGCCCGGCCAGCCTCAGTTCTGGATTTCCTTTATCAGAAATGCAAGGACTAAATGAAGGCTTTTTTGATATTGACCCATATCTATCACTTAGAGCATCCTCATGGGGTTACTTGCTGACTTTCCCTCGTTAGTTGTGTTTAACCCCTGCCCCTGTTTTTAGCTCATGTATAAATTACCCCTTGCCCGGTCTTTGACCTGTGATGCCCTCGAGCAACGTGCTTTGCTTGCGCCTGTTGCCTCTTGCCACCCGCAGACTGCGATTGATGGCTTTACCCTAGAGGGATTTACAGGAGTAAATACAGACTGTACGTTTAAGGGTGCGGATACACCCGCTGGAAAGCTTGTGGGGGCAGTGGCTTTGTACAGCGTAAAAGATCTAGGCAATGGTAAAGCGCAGCTTGGTATTGCGGTTGATGTCTATAGCGCGACAGTCTTCCTATCTGGAGATGCCATTTCAGAATGTAGAGCCCCAACTGTTTGGACGGATGCCTTTACTATTCCTTCTGGGTTTTGTGTGCATAATGGCCAAGTAGATGCAACAACTGGAAAGGTAGGCGGTTTCCTGGAAATATTCGGAGAGGCTGCTAATATTGTCCCAGTTTTAGCGGGTTCTTTAACCGCAGGGACAAGTATGGCATCAATCCATATTGATCTTTCGCAATTAGCTTTGAAATTTGAAGATAATGGATCTAATCCTACTATTTTGGGTGCTGGTTTATTCAGTTCGACTATTGGCGTAGAATCGCTTGTTCCGTTAACGCCTTTTACCGTTACGCTTACTGATAATAGTGCGACTACTTATACCCCTACTTTTTTTGATACGAGGACTGCGCAAAACCCTTGCAGGGATACGGATTGTTTTAATGCGGCAGACCAAGCGGCTTTGGTTGAAGCCATGCTTAATTATAAACCTTGGGCCCGGTAAAGCGGTGAATGGCTTAATTGCAAAGCCTTCGGCCTTTTTTTAAATACCTTAATATCTGAAAACTAATTTGGTTTAATCTTCTTAATTCTACCCCTTCATGTCTATTTCACTTAAACGTCTCTTAAATTTTGCGCTCGGCTTTGGCTCTTTAGCTATTGCTGCACAGGCAAATTGTAATGTCTCAACAGAAAACCATTGTTGCGCATGCTATTGTAATAATACTTACCTCGGAGCTTCTGCCATCTGGGCAGGAAGCAAAAAGTTTAGCGGCGGCGGCGGGATGGCCCACTTAGGGTATATTTTTAGCCGGAGTGATTATGGAGCTATGGCGTTAGAATTTGAAACAGGTTACCTGCGTGAGACGGGTAATGCATCTAACGGTACGGGCTTTGTAACCTTCTACAAGAAGGACGCTAATGGAAACATAATCCCCGGGACGGGCACCGATATGAGGATGACGCAGTGCCGGGATGGAAAGATAGAAATGGTGCCCTTAATGCTTAATGTTAGCTATCATGTAAAACTTTCTAAATGGGTAGGTTGGAGTGATGCTATCCTTTTAACCGTGGGGGCTGGCATTGGGGCTAATATCTTAAAAACAGAAGATTCTAGTGTTACTGATTATTATAATAGCTTTGGCAAGTTAGTAAACACTGCCCCTGAAAACTGTAGCCATACGCGGGGTAAATGGGCAGGTCAGCTATTTACGCGAATTGGCTTTAACGTGA
>JANYEO010000055.1 GCA_025363025.1 Opitutia bacterium | reverse complement strand
GTTTAAGCGTGTCTGTTGCACGGCGTCCTAAAATAGCAGCCCCATGGGTTTGAGTTGCATCTAGCAGATTTTTTATTGCACGTGGAGTGATGCAGGCTCTTGCCCCATCGTGAATCAAGACCCAGCGAGGGGCGGAGTCTGAGAGGGCTTCAAGCCCTGCCAAGACGGAGTCTTGTCTTTCGAGGCCTCCATAAGCCCAGATGATGGGAGTATGCGGCTTTAATGGGGCGAGTACCGTTTTTTGAATGTGGGCTTGGTGTGCTGCATCTTGTACTACAATGCATACCTGCGTGATGAGGGCAGTCTCAAGAAATGCAGTGAGAGTGTGGGCTAATAGTGGTCGCCCAGCAATAGGCAGCAACACTTTATCCGCTCCGTTGCTAAAGCGCTTACCTTGGCCGCCGGCTAGTAAGACAAGGCCTACGCTCATGGCAATCCGAAGTCTCCTTCTGGGCGCTATTCTGTTAAAGCGGGTTCTTCGATGGTCTTATCCTCGGCCAGGCTAGTGCCGCCGACGACCTGCACTTTGGCAAAAAGCTCTTTTGTTAAGCGTTCTGCTACATCTGGGTTTTCGGCTAAAAATTGCTTGGCAGCCTCTCGTCCTTGTCCGATAAGCTTGCCTTCATAACCCAACCAGGCGCCTTTTTTCTCCAGAATTTTATGCTCAATTCCTAGATCGATTAGGGAGCCATTGCGGGAGATACCTTCGTTAAACATGATATCGAATTCGCATTCAGTGAAGGGAGGAGCCACTTTGTTTTTGACGACTTTCACGCGTGTACGATTGCCCATGACTTTTCCTGATGGGTCCTTGATGGCACTGATGCGACGGATGTCTATCCGTACGGAGGAAAAGAATTTGAGGGCACGTCCTCCAGGCGTTGTTTCGGGGCTCCCGAACATGACTCCTATTTTTTCGCGTATTTGATTGGTGAAAATGCAGATACAGTTGCTGCGGCTAATAGCAGCGGTTAAGCGGCGCATAGCTTGGCTCATCATCCGAGCCTGAAGGCCGATTGTGGTGTCGCCCATTTGTCCGTCGAGCTCTGCTTTGGAGACTAAGGCTGCGACTGAGTCAATAACGACGACTTCAACCGCTCCGGAGCGGATGAGGGTTTCTGCGACATTGAGGGCATCTTCGCCGCACTCAGGTTGGGAGACCATAAGATTGGCTAAATCGACCCCGACGATTTTTGCATACCGAGGGTCTAGCGCATGCTCAACATCGATAAAGACGGCATTACCCCCTTGGCGTTGGGCCTGGGCAATGATGCTTAAGCAGAGGGTTGTCTTCCCGGAGGCTTCTGGGCCATAGATTTCGCAAATGCGGCCCCGAGGCAATCCGCCAACTCCGAGGGCTAAGTCAATAGCTGCAGATCCGGTGGATAAGACGGAAATGTTCATTTTAGACGCATCCCCTAGGCGCATAAGGGTGCCTTCGCCAAATTGTTTATTAATGGCTGAGAAAGCGAGGCTGAGTGTATCGGGCAGCGTGCTAGCGGGGGCGTTTTTTGCGGATTTTGAAGAAGCGGGTTGCATGTTAAAATAAATTGATGAAGCTATTCTTGTTTTGCCAAAAGTGTTTGGTGGCGGCAAGAAAATAAATGCAATTTTGTTCACTATATGGTGCTTTTTAATGAAACTCATTGAGTCTGATAGCCTTCAAAATCTGCCATCAGGCGATTGGACTGCAGGGAGGGGCCAAGCTTCTTTGGGCACTTTTTTATGGGTTATGAAAGGTGAAATGCTCTGTGCATTGGGTATTATCACGGAGGTTAAATACGAAGCCGCTTTTTGGGCCTATCATAGTAAGCGCTATCATAATGGGCTATTGTCCCCCAAAAAGGATACCGCTAAAGCAACTTATTTTGAGCGTGTTTGGCAGCGGGCAGAACCCCTGCAGGAGGCCGCTTTTCTTTATGGGACGGTGTTTCAGCGGGCCGCTTGGAGAGCGCTTTTAAGCATTCCCCGTGGGCAGACGACTACCTATAGTGCAATTGCTCTGGCTATTGGCAACCCTCGGGCTGTACGTGCCGTGGGGACTGCTATTGGTAAAAATCCTATTGGGCTCCTTATTCCTTGTCACCGTGTGCTTGGGGTTTCGGGCCTGGGTGGGTACGCCTGGGGGTTGCCCCTTAAGCAGCAGATCTTGGCCGCAGAGGGCATGAAGTGTTTAGCTTAATCTTAATGATTTAAGTTCACAGCCCCTTAGTTTTTTTGTATGCATGCTCCTATGGTCTCCCTTTCTGTTCCCCTCAACCCCCGTTTTAATGGGTTAACTATTAGCCGATTTGTGGGCGTTTTAACCGGAGCGGCTGTCGCTATTTGGGCGGTGCTTATTTTTAACCGGCTGGGGGCCACGCAGCCTATTTTTTCCGGCCTACTCTTGTGCGTGGGGCTATTTTACGCAGGGTTGCTGGTCTTTCCTTGGGGGGCTATCAAATGGCCTTTGTTGTGGAAAGGCCTTTTTGCGGCAATGATAGCCCTGATGGTTATATGGGCCGTTTTTCTTATTGGAGAGGTCGCTTATACGCAGGCAATTGCTATAGAGCTTAAAGCAAAGGCTCGGCCACCTGTTTTAGAAGGGGCTTTGCTTTTTTTATCGTTACTGCAGGTACCGACGGTTTTCTTTGCTCGCTATCCCCATTGTTTAGAATAAGGACCGTTTGGTTTTTTCAGGGGCTTAAAGGTCCTCTGTGTCAACGTCTACCTCGGCTTCGTTATCGTCATCGTCGAGGGTTTGTTCGGTGACGGGGTGGGTGATTGCGCTAGGGCCATAAGTTTTGAAGGCTTTATAAGTGCCTCCGATTAATACGGCTCCCCCGCTGCCCAGGGCCCCTATGCGGCAAAGGGTGCGTGCTGAGCCATCAGGCAGCCTGATGCAAAAAGTTTGGTCAATTAATGCCGCGATCGTGATGGCGGCCGTATAAGGACACATTTTAACGGCCTGGGCTGTAGGTAGGGTGCCGAAAGTAAGGGCTGCAAGGCCTAGGGCGATCAGTGATGTGCGAATTGTTTTCATGGTGATTATTTTGTAAATAAATGCAAAAAGGCTGTCAACTTAAAATTCACCGTGAGCTGTGCAATAGCCTTCTTTTTCATGAAACTCACTTTCAGTTTCGAATGCCTCTGTGTTATGTGCCGAGCAAGAATCCGTTATGCGTGTTTGTTCCTTGGGGGCTGCTTCGTTTTCTGTTAAGTAGTAAAGATAGGCCCCATGGAAGGCCGCAGTGAGAGCTATTGCAAATGCACTATCAAGAGCGGCTCTTTTTTGCCAAATTTCTTTTTCTTGGTCTTTAGTTCCGGCTGGAAAAATACGAGCTGCAATAGCCTTATGAAACGCATAGGTACCTCCTGCGGTCATTGTTGCGATTGTTGTAACATAAAGATAAGCTATTTCTTGAGAAGAAAATTCTGAAAGCAATGTCGCACCCATGGACGCTAAGGTGCTGGCCGTTGTTATAGCAAACGTAGGAGCACTGCATAGGCAAATGTCGCCTCCGTTTTTGCTGCACCGCATGGCCTTTCCTGATAATGGCAATCCAATGAAAATGCACACGGGTATTAGACGAAGCCAAAAAAGATTTTTCATGGGGCCCTATTTATTAAATAGAGTCTTTGCTCTGCAATCCTCTTCTTTATGCTTTCGTTTTTGACTTAAGGCTTCCGGGCCTGTTTCCTCGGGCCTTCTTATGTTAGTAGTTTCATGAATCGGGTTTATATAAAGACATACGGCTGCCAAATGAACGAGCGGGACTCCGAGGCCGTAGCGGCCATGCTTCGTGCCCGCGGTTATGCAATTGTTTCGCATGAAGACGAGGCGGATGTGGTTCTTTTAAATACATGCAGCGTAAGAGACCAAGCAGAGCAAAAAGCCATTGGCAAGGCCGGCCAAATGATAAAGTTAAAACGAAAGCGGCCTCATTTGCTGGTGGGCATCATGGGTTGTATGGCTCAAAACCGTGGCCGGGAATTGTTGGACCGTCTGCCGGACTTAGACTTGCTCGTCGGTACCCAAAAGTTTCACCATGTGCCCGATCATTTAGAAAATATCGTATCGGCCATTCAAGCCCACGGCCCGCGCCCATCCACGATTGTGGATCTTGAGGAAGAAGCTGGGTCCCAGAATACGATCCGGCCCCATTTAGAGGGTGCCGAGGATGAGAAAAAAGTATCGGCCTTTGTTTCTATTATGCAGGGCTGCAATATGCAGTGTGCTTACTGCATTGTACCCACAACCCGGGGGGAAGAACGTTGCCGGCCCATTGCAGCTATTGTCGAAGAAGTGGTTGAGCTCGCGGCCAGGGGAGCGAAGGAAATCACGCTCCTGGGGCAAATTGTGAATAGTTATGGAAGGCGGGAGGTTCCTTTTGTGGGTAAAATAAGTCCATTTGTGCAGCTTTTGGAGGCCGTACATGCGGTAGATGGGGTTGAGCGTATTCGGTTTACCTCTCCTCATCCACGTGGGTTTAAAGAGGATTTAATCGAAGCTTTCGGCCGTTTGCCTAAATTGGGCAGTTATGTTCATTTACCTCTCCAGAGCGGCTCAGATAGTATACTAAAAGCGATGAATCGGCCTTATACGCAGGAGGCTTTTCGCCGGATAGTGGCTTCATTGCGGCAGGTTGTTCCTGGCTTATATTTATCGACAGATATCATCGTGGGCTTCCCAGGGGAAACAGATGAAGATTTTGAAGCCACTCGGGCCTTTTTTGAGGAAATGGCGTTTGATCAAGGGTTTATTTTTAAATACAGTGTGCGTCCCGGTACAACAGCCGCTCCCCTGGGGGATCCTATCGCTAAAGAAATTAAAGAAGCCCGCAATCAAGTCTTGCTGGATTTACTAGAAAAACAGTCCTTACGTCGGCATACAGCCTTGATTGGCCAGGTGGAAATGGTTTTAGTTGAGGCGCCTGCACGCCGCGGAGAGGGCCTTTATATGGGCCGCACAGCAGGATATCGCAAAGTACTTTTTCCGGGGCGCGAACGGCTTATTGGGGCACTTGTGCCAGTGAAAATCACGGAGGCCAGTGCCAGTCATATGATGGGGCAGCTAGAAGTTTCGGAGTAGCGCTTGCAAAAGCCGTCATTAACTCTTTTAAATTCTAGCGTTTTTATAATTATACGATAACGCCTTTCTTTAAAACGATGAGTTTATTTTCTGCCACGTTGGTTTTCGGTCTATTTAGTTTAACGCTCGGGTGTTTTTTTATGCTGAGCCCTACGGGCTGGGAGGCCGGCTTGAAGGCTTTTGGGCGCTCAAAACTCATGGCATTTCTTGTGTTTGGTGCCGCCCTGACCTGGTTTATGTGGGAGGTTGCACAATTAGGCGAAATTGATTTTGGGGCTTATCGGCCACTTTTATTTATATTGTTTGGGGGGGCGGGGCTTCTTTCTTTTTATTATATTCCGGACTTTCTTTCGGTTCGTGGGCTCGCCGGGCTTGGGTTGCTTTCGGCTCAGCCGTTGCTTATAGCCGCTTATGGCCAGCCTTATTTCAGCCGCTTGGCCCTTGTGTGCGGGGTGTATGGAGTTATTTTCCTTAGTTTTTATTGGGGGGCTTATCCCTACCGTTTTCGCGATTTTGCACATTGGATTTATGCATTCAAACGACGAGCCCACGTTTTGGGAGTTTTATTAACGGGGTATGGGCTCGGTCTTGTCGGTATTGCTTTTAATTATTAATAACGGAGGTCTTCATTGAAAACATCAGAATCTATACCAGTTCCCGGGCTTATTTTTCTTCTTAGTGGTCCTTCTGGAGTCGGAAAGACAACGCTTTGTAAAAAGCTTTTAGCGCAACATAGTACATTGCAGCGGGCCATTACAACGACTAGTCGTCCTATAAGAGCTGGGGAGGTTGAGGGGCAGGATTATTATTTTATTTCTCCGGAAGCGTTTGAGGCTGGCGTTGCTTCTGGCAAATTTTACGAAAAGGCTCAAGTTCATGGGCAATGGAAGGGTATTTATAAGGCAGAGATTGAGGCTAAGTTAAGCCAAGGCGTCGATGTTCTGTTAAGTATTGATGTTCAAGGAGCCGCTACTTGCCGGGAATTAGCTAAAACGGATGCTTTGCTCAACGACCGTTTGGTGACGGTTTTTGTTTTGCCGTCTAGCATAGAGGTGTTGAAATCCCGGCTGTGCGCGCGAGGGGATGTGCCCGCAGATGAGCTTCAGGCCCGTTTAAACGATGCGCAAAAAGAAATCCAGCAAGCCGAGTTTTTCCATTACCGGCTTACAAGTGCTTCGCCTGAAGAAGATATTCGGCAAGTCGAAGCCCTTTATTATAAGGCCAAAATCCGTCAAAAAAGGCAGCATGCCTTAATGCTGGCCGAAAAAATTTACGGAGCGGGGCCCTTAGATACGCCTTTCAGGGCCTAGAACCGTTGTATAATTTGCGGCCCCTTTCTGTAGCTCCCTCAAAATCAAAACATTTTGAAGTCGATTGTGATAGGGGGGTTAGATTAAAGGCTAATGCGTACAGTAAAGACCTCGGTTGTGCCTGGCTCCACCCAGTGCAGGCCTTGTCCATGTCCAGGCGCATTAGGAGGGCCCATCCAGGGCTCTATGCAATAAAAAGGGCTATCTGCGGATTCTGTCCAGGTTGTGACGGTGGTCCAGGGAGTGGGGATGGGGTTATTGCCGATGGTTAAGGTAACCGGCTCCTCTCCGCTTTTTGGGCCAAAGGCACACGTTGACCGCGTAAGTCGGGTATGTACCCGATCTAAAAGCGCTGGGTTTGATAAAGATGTTTCAGTCTCTGGTTTGCCTGCTGAAGTGAGGGCGCCCGTTGGGGTATGGTAAAAGGCTTTTTTGGCAGGCAAAGATAGCAGGTAGCTATCTCGGGTAAGCCCTGGATGCCAGGGTAGGGTGAAGTAAAAGTGATGCCCTGCACACCAAGGTATTTTTGTATCTCCTTGGTTTTCAAGTGAAAGCGATACATTTAGGGCGACGTCTTCAAATTGATAATGAACACGAAAGGCATAGTTATAGGGATAGGCCAAGTGATCTTTATCCGTTGGGCATAAGCGGGCCGTAAACCCCTTTTCATCCATTGCTTCGAGCTCAAAATGGCCAGCTCTTGCAAATCCGTGGCGGGGCATGGGGCGTATAGGTTCGCCTTTTAATTGCCAAAAACCTTCTTGGTCGCCGGCAAATGTACGCGCTACAAAGGGGAATAATAACGGGTTGCCCCCGCGGATTTTTCCTGGCTGCGTCCAGTCAACGGTTTCTGGCCAGTAAAGGATGGCGCGGGATTTTGAACCGGCTAAATTAAGCGTCCAGGCCATCAGCCGTCCCCCGCAGTTTGGGTTGGCAGTGAAGGTGGAGGGGCCTACTTGCCAGCGGTAAATAGTTTGCCCATCGGCAGTTATAGAGGAATCGAAGGCCATTTTAATATAAGAATCTCAGGAGCCTCTCATATTGAAGGGGGCGAGGGCAATCCGTTAAAACGGGCTTTTTGGTCAGTCGTCCTTAAGGAGCTTATCAATTGCACCGATGACCGTAAGTTAAAGGTTTAAAAAACGGCCTTTTGCTTGCGTTTATAGAAAAGGAAGGTGAACGTAGGGCCCGTGATACGTTTTTTTACAGGCACCTTTTTGGCCGTTTTATGCGCCTTGGCTTCCTTTGCTGAGGAGGCGCCATTGGTCTACGAGGTACCTATCGAAGGCGAGATAGGGCATACGCATGTTTATATTGTGCGGCGGGCTCTGCGGGAAGCTACAGCCAACGGAGCTTTAGGCGTTGTGCTGGTAGTTAATACGCCCGGTGGGGCCGTTGATGCGATGGTTGATGTCGTCGATGCACTCGAGCATTATGAGGGCACTACTTGGGCTTATGTTAACGATGAGGCTTTGTCGGCGGGGGCCTATATCGCAGGGGCTTGCGATCATATTTATTTTTCTCCGAAAGGGATCATGGGGGCCGCAGCACCTATTTTAGCAACGGGAGAAGATCTTTCTGATACAGCTCGCCTTAAGCTAGAGAGTTTTTTAAACGCAAAGTTAAGGGCGATTGCATCTGGCTCTCGCTACCGGGCAGATGTTTTGAGGGCGATGTCAGATCAAAAATTTGTCCTGCAAATAGACGAACATCTTTTAAAGCCTGAAGGGGAATTATTAACTCTTACGGCGGCCGAGGGGATGGCTTTGTACGGGGAGCCTCCGGAGCCCCTTCTGTCTGCCGGAGTGGTCGCTAGTGTAAACGTTTTCTTAGATTCAGCCTTGGGGCAAGGGGCTTACGAGCTTCGTCCTGTGGTGCTTTTGGGCGTAGAGCATATGGCTCAATTTTTGCAACTGCTGACGCCTCTTCTTTTGGGCCTCGGACTACTATGTTTATTTATTGAATTTAAGACGCCAGGTTTTGGTATATTTGGTGTTTTAGGCGCTGTTTTTCTCGGGCTTGTCTTTGTAGGGCAATATGTTGCAGGCCTTGCTGGTTATGAAAGTGCTACGGTACTTTTTGGAGGCATGGCCGTGCTGTTTATCAGTTTATTTTTGGTTCCGGGGACGATTATACTAGAGCTGGTAGGCCTTGGGCTTTCCCTGGGGGCCTTGCTTTGGATGCTTTCCGGTTTATCGCTAGATGCTTTAGGGCCGGACAGCTTTTGGGCTTTAACGCGCGGCGTGGGCATGTTACTCACGGGTGTTGCCATTGCTACTACTTTTGGGCTTTTACTCGGTCGCACGCTGCCCAAGGGCTGGGTGTGGGATCGTTTGGTTCTGGGTACTAGCGGAAAGCCGATTACAGTCGCAAGCCCTAGGCCGATTATTGGGTCCCAAGGGGTAGTGCTGACGCGGCTCGTGCCTACTGGGGTAGTGGACCTAGGCGGTATCCATTATGAGGGGCGTCTAGAGGTAGGCATGGCAGAAAAAGGATCTTTGGTAAGAGTGATTAGGGTAGAATCATTAACAACCATCATTGTGGAGGTCATATAATATGTTAATACTGATTATTGGTTTGATTATCGTGGGGCTTTTTTTGGCCTCGCTCGAAATATTAATGCCGGGGACAATCTGGGGGACGATCGGGGCTACGCTCTTGATCACAGCCGTTGTTTTAGCTTATAAATTCGGGGATGTTTGGATGGGGGCGGTTGCCTTTGGTAGCGTTATAGGGCTGCTTTGCGGAATCCTCGGTCTTGGCTACCTCGTGTTGCCTAAGCTCAATTGGGCAAAAAAGTTCTTTAATGATGCCGCTAAGCAAGGCCGCAGCGTAATTGTGCATGATGGTCAGCCTATTATGGGCAAAACAGGAGTCGTGCACAAGGTATTGAAGCCTGGGGGCTCTATCGAGATCGAAGGCATTCGCTATAAAGCGGTTTCCGAGGATGGGGTATTGGAAGAGGGCACTCCTGTTGTTGTTACAGGGCATAGCCTCGCCCGTCTTTTAGTAAAGCGGGTCTCGTCAAGCCCAAGCCAAGCGGCTTAAGCATACGCTGATAGCGGCTACACAGGCCGTTTCTGTTCTTAAAACGCGAGGTCCTAGGTGCGCCAAGGTAAATCCATGGGTTCTTAGGGTTTCGCGTTCTCCTGCAGACCACCCCCGTTCGGCTCCTAAGGCTAGTAAGATGGGGGTTTTTATTTGCTCGGCTTTCATAAGCCCCTTTTGGGCTTCATAGATGTCGAGGGCTATGCGCGCCCTGGTTTCTATGGGTAAAAGGGTGCAGGCCGCTTCTAGGCTTGGGGCATGGTTTACGGAAGGGAAAGTCGTGGCACACGCTTGTTCGGCTCCTTGCTTAAGGTGCGTCTGCCACTCTAGGGTCGTCCAGAGGGTGCTTTGAGCATAACTGAGTTCTCCTTTTTCGGATTGAAAGAAAGTAATATGCGCAATGCCCAGGCTCGCACAGGTCTGTAATATTTTGCGAGCCGTTTGGGGCCGTGGGAGGCCAACGAGTAAGTGGATTGGGTAGAGTGGTGGCGGCGGTACGGGGTTCCACTGGATTGATAGCCAAAGGCCTTCTGTGTCAAGGGATTTGATCGTTGCTTGTCCGGCTGCCCCTTGCGGGAGGCCAACAAAACAGGTATCGCCCGCTTGCATCTTAAGGACGGTTTTAATGTGAGTCGCCCGTGAGTCTTCCATCGGGATCCATATGCGAGTATCTGATGGTTGAATGTCCAGGAGGATGAGGTTCATTGGTGATGTAGTATTTTGAGCCATTTATATACTCCTCTCGTCTGGCCTTAAACGAAAGAAATTGATTTCCTCTATCTTTACTTCGTAATCTTTTCTCCCCTTTTAAAACTCCTATGCTGACCCTTGCCGAACAAATATTCATTTTTTCTTTAGATGAAACCACAGGGCATTCCTATCCTTTGCCCGAAAAAGCACTGGCATTTGCACTGGCGGGTGCCCTCTTGATGGGGCTTGCGGCGGAAGGACGGATAGATCCACATGTTACACCCCTACGCATAACAAGTCCTGCTTTAACGGGAGACAGGCTCCTCGACGATGTCTTAATCGAGATTGGCGCCCATCCGGGGCTTTCTTTGGCAGATTATGTACGGCGGATTACGGGCCATGCGCATGTTATTCAGGCAGCTGTTTGTAGGCAATTGGTTGAGCGGCGGATTTTGAGAAAAGAAGAAGATACTTTTTTGTGGGTGGTCGCTGATGAACGTTTTCCTATTATTGATCACAGGGAAGAGCGGGCTGTGCGCCAGCGTATTCGCGAGGTTGTGCTAGAAGGGCGGGTTCCAGAGCCTCAAGATATTGCCATTATTGCCTTGGTCGAGGCCTGCGATCTAATGCATACGCTGCTTTCACCTTCTGAGTGCAAAGAAGCGCGGCCGTGGCTTAGCATGATAGACCAATTAGATCCCGTGGGCTGCATTATCATAAAAGCAATCGCGGAAGAAGATCATATGTTGCATGATGCAGCGCATGCTTTAGTTTAATATTTAATCTCTAAATGTGCACATTAGGGAGACAGGTGCATGGCGGCCTTTGCCAAAAGTACGCATGGGTTGCCAGTTAGGTGGAAGCGGAGGCGGGAGTTCTCCCGGGTGTTCTAGGAAAATGAGCGCATTGGGGCTTCCCCATGGGGTGACTCGCGGCAAAAGTTTTTCTGCCACAACGGGCCATAAGTCGTAGGGGGGGTCAATAAAGATAATATCAAATAAAGAGCCCGCGGGCGGTGCCCAGGTCAGAGCATCCGCACGAATAACCTCAAGGCTATCTGAGGGCAGCTGAGCACTTTTGGCTACCTGTATGAAGTTTTGTTTGATGCAGGCAATAGGGTTTGCAGCGAGATCAATGCAGCAGGCCCCATCCGCTCCACGGCTGAGGGCTTCGAGGGCATAGGCGCCCGTTCCGGCAAAGATATCGAGGATTTTTGCCCCAGGGATGACACCGGCTAGGCTTGAGAAAATAGCCTGCCTTAGTCGGTCGGTTGCAGGCCTTGTGGTTGTGCCAGTTGGGGTTTTAAGTTGAATACCGCGGGCGGTG
>JANYEO010000043.1 GCA_025363025.1 Opitutia bacterium | reverse complement strand
TTCTTCTAATTCAACTGAATTTACTATAAATGAAGAGACCTCCCTGTCAGGCAATAAGTTAAAGCTTAGCCAAATTCGCCAAGAGCTGGCTAGCAACCCCAGAAGATTGGGCACTCAATGCATCTAAAACGGCGTCCATATCCTCTTCGCTACGCAGTGCCTCAATCCATTCTATGCCCTTGATGCTTTGAGTATTAACCCAGCCTAAAAGTTGATCTATTTTCTCTTGAAAGGCTTTAACAACCTCTTCTTTAGCGGAGCTCAAGGATGTCATGATAGCCGTTTTCATGCTATTAACCATCTCGCCCAGTGTTGCAATAAATGCAGGTTTTTCAAAATTTAGCTGCGCAGATAACCAGGCTTTGAGCGCATCGAATTTTTCACCGAGCGTTTTGATAAATGCGGGCTTATGGATATTACCCGCAATCCACGTCTGAAGCCCTTCCCATTTTGACTCTAGGAGGCCGAAAGTTTCTGTACCTTTAATGTGTGTAAGCAGAAAATCTTTTAATTCATTATACTTCTCGGAAAGCTTAGCCATGCCAGCAGTTGCAGCTGCCTTAATCTCAGGCCCTTTTTTAATTAAAAACCCAGCAACTGCCCCCACGGCAATTAAAGTAACAATTGAGCCAATAATAGGAGCAGAGGTAAAGACCATTGCTGCAAACCCAATAGACAAAGCGCCTAGTAACGCTACCCCAAGCCCGCCTAAGGCGCACTTTTTAAGCTTTGCTCCAAAATCCTCAGGTGTAGCCTGTGCTAACCCTTCCCAGGTATCTTTAAGGCGATCTATAAGGCCTTTCGTTGTAGTAGGCGCAGTCACTTCATTACTTTCACCACCTATTAATGAAGCAACGTTTTGCAGGATTGCTTTGCAGGCACCAGCCAACTGCTCATCACTTAGAGTACCGGCTTCTATACTGGATTTAAGGCCCCCTATTGTATTTTTAAGATCGCTCACAGCCGTTTGCATTTGAGTCAACGCGGCTTGATCATCCACCCCCATTAGATCGGGCAAACCCGTTTCAATATCAAACAAATACTCACCCCATTTAGCCAACTGCTTGGCATCAAGTTGATTAAAAACATTAGCACTGTGGCTTGAAAAATCCACTGCAGGATCACCTGCATTTTGTAGGGCAATAATTGCATCTGCCCCAATTTGCTTGAAGGCTTTAACGGCTTGTTCCGCAGAAGATGATAACGGAACTCCCTCATCATTTTTTACGACGAGCCCATCAAGGGCTTGGAAAATATTCCCCATCATCCTACGCATCGCATTGCCCGCAGCCTGCATATCTGCCTTAGATACAGGAGCCGTAGTAGATTGGACCGCAACAGGCTGTGGCGCTTGCGTACTCGAAGCCACTGCCGTTGGCTTTGGTGGAGGAATAGGGGCACCCGAAAGTGCGGTTTTGACCCGAGGCACTGCATTGCTCTGTAAAATAGCGCGTGCCGCTACGGATGGCCGAGGGGGGATAGTAGGCGCACTTGACGGTACAGGAGTAGCTTGAGCAGAAGGAGCAGATATGCATTAGGCGCTTTAGACATTAATGCTGCCTGCCTAGCCAGAATCGCAGGTGATACACGGGATGCACTCTCTTTAACAGGTGCTTGGCCAGACGCCCCCTTCGCTTGATCAGGTAGCGGGGGTAATGGCCGAGTGGAAATAGGGTTCGCAGAAGGCAAAGAAGAATTTCTGTCCATGGCTTATAAATGGGTGGGGATAAGTGAATATACGCTGAGTAAGCTATATTCACAAGCCTGCGTGCATTTTAAACCCAAAAGGAAGGGCGCATTATCACATGCCTCGGCCTCTTAACCCATTTTTTGAGCCGAGAACAACTCTGGCGGGTTCACCCAAACGGACTGGGCACCAATTAACTGAAGCTCTCGTACCTTTTTTTGATGTGTTACCTCTAGTACGTGGTATACACCTGAAACGGCTTGTTCTAAAGCCCACACAGGATCCTTTTTCTCTAAATAACGCCCGAGGAATAAAGCGGAAAAAAGATCCCCTGTCCCATTGGGCGGGGTTTCAAAATCAATATAAGGAGTCGTCACAATCCAGCTTTGGCCACTGGGAGTACACAGGTAAGTGGCTAGTTGATCCTGCGCTAAATCATCCGGTCGAAAGCTTTTGATAACGACTGTCTTGCCCATTAAAAAGGGCGTACCCAAACAAGCCTGCGCTGCAGCTTTAAAAGAGCGGATGGGGCGCTCTACCAAAAGTTCGAACTCAAAATGATTGGGGGTTAAAATAGCTGCCTGGGGGACTACCCGCTCTCGCATATAAGGGACAATCTCTGGCTTTACAAATACCCCACGGCCAACATCTCCCATTACCGGGTCGCAGTGGTAAAAAGCAGCCGGGTTTATCGCTTGTGCCCGGTCAATAATATTAAGGATAGCCTCGCCTACCTCTGCCCGCCCTAAATAACCGGATAAAATAGCCTCTGCCTCGCCCAATACCCCCAAGGCCTCTAAGCCTTCCGCCACATTTAAAATATGTGCACCAGAAAAAGCTTCTCCCTGCCACTGCCCATAACCCGTATGGTTGGAGAATTGAACCGTATGAATGCACTGTACAACATGCCCCAAGCGCTCTAAAGCAAATACGGCAGCCCTATTGCCCACATAACCATAGGCAACGTGGGATTGTATGGACAAAACAGCCATAACGGCAGTCTACGCAGTTGGGGGCGTGGTCGGGGCCGGAGGCGTTGCAGCAGGGCCGGAGGAACTAGGACCACTCCGCCGTGCAGGGCCGGAAGAACCACCCCGACGGGGGCCATAGCTACGAATAGGCACATTGCGCTGATAAGCCGCATTTTTCAAACGGTAAACAATACGCGCTTTATCTAAATCGTAAGGCGTCATTTCCAAACGGACCATGTCTCCTGTGGCAATTTTAATAAAGTGCTTGCGCAATTTACCCGATATGTGTGCGAGCACAATATGGCCATTGGAAAGTTCTACCCGGAACATCGTACCCGGTAAAACGGTTACGACTTTTCCATCTAATTCTATCGATTCATCTGACATATAATATATAAAAGACCCCGTGACGTGGGAAACAAGGGCGTTTAAACCAAAGATACACGCAACTGTCAACTATTTGGAATGGCTACTCGTAGAATGCCTTGACAATTGAATATCAAAAAATTGTGCTTTAATATCAAAAACCATCCGAAATGATCATACCACTGCCGTGCCCTTTTGATAAAGTCTTCCCCTCTCAATTAAAAAAGGATGAGCTTTTCTTTATGCAACTTGCTTACAACCAAGCCATTGATGCTTGGAAGGAAGACGAAGTCCCCATTGGCGCCATTATCGAATTTAAAGGAGAAGTCATCGCGGCAGACCACAACCGTACCGTACAAACCAAAGACCCAACCGCCCATGCAGAAATGCTGGTTATTACAGAAGCCGCCAAAGCCATTGGAGACTGGCGCCTTAACGAAGCCCGTTTATTTGTGACGAAGGAACCTTGCCCTATGTGTTCTGGGGCCAGCATTATGGCGCGCCTAGGCCACGTTTTTTATGCAACCAAAGACCCTAAAATGGGCTGCCTAGGGGGTGCTTTTTCTTTGCAAGGGTTACCAAAGCTCAACCATATGCTAACAGCTACAGGGGGGGTGTATGAAGCCGAGTGCACGGCCCTCCTCCAGGCTTTTTTTAAGGGGAAACGAATTGAATTGCCCATGTAGGGTTTAGCTTTAGAACAGCATTTAGTCTCTATACTAAGCCTTTCCCTAAATACACTAATAACCATGAGCTATCAATTACCTGCCTTACCTTATCCTTATAATGGTCTAGAGCCTCACTTCGATGCGCAAACGATGGAGATCCACCATACAAAGCACCATGCAGCTTATGTGGCCAATCTCAATAAAGCCTTAGAAAGTGCTGGAGTAGAAGCTCCTGAATGCGTTTACGGCTTACTTAAAAATTTAAATGACCTGCCAGAAGCCATTCGTACGGCTGTTCGTAATAACGGGGGTGGACATGCCAACCATAGCTTCTTTTGGCCCCTTTTATCCCCCACTGGCAATGGCAAACCCGTAGGTGCGCTCGCCGAAGCTATTAATAATACCTTCGGTAGCTTAGGCGCTCTAAAAGAAAAGTTTGGAGCCGCCGCCTTAACCCGCTTTGGCAGTGGCTGGGCATGGCTAGGCGTCTTGCCAGGCGGGGAGCTTTCTATCGGCTCCACCCCTAACCAAGACCACCCTTGCATGCCCAATGTAGATTACAAAGGCTGGCCGGTCTTAGGCCTGGATGTATGGGAGCATGCCTACTACCTAAAATATCAAAACCGCCGGGCAGACTACATTACCGCCTTCTGGAATGTGTTAAATTGGGAACAAGCCGAAGCTTACTACCAAGCAGGGCTGGCGTACTTCGCTGGCTTGCACGGGTGTAAAGACGGCAGCTGCAAATAAAGCTAAGAGCCCCGATTGAATAATGCATGCTTAAATCAAAGCATTATTCAATCGGGCTTTGCGTAATCGTAAATAATGAGAATGGAATATTCATTAAGTTAAGAAGGCCGCCTCACTATCCAAAAGCGGCATTCATCCGAAAATTCCCGTACGGAGTCATTTTCAAGGGCAAGCTCTGCCCGCAGGGGGCACCCTTCTACGATAAAGCCTACAGCTTGCAACTCAGCTAAAAGCTCTGCTTGTGTAGGGATATGGATAAAGCCGTCTTGTCCTTCCGCTGATGTAAATAAACGATCTCCAAAATCGATTAAACGAGCATCCTGAAGCCCTTGCTCCCATTTCTTAGTCTCCTCTTCCCAATAAAGCGCATAACGAGGCAAAGCCCGATCATGTGAGGTAAAAACCAAACAAGCCCCTGGCCGGAGTATTCGCAAAATTTCCGCCATGGCTGTTCGACGGTTAACCCTTCCCGGGATTTGCATGAGGCCATTAAAGCCAAAAATAACGCCGTCAAAAGCATTATCCGGGCAATCTAACTTTGTCGCATCCCCAACCGCAAAGGGTACAGGCTGGTTTAAAGCACTGGCCACTGCTCGAGCCGCCTCTATCATACCAGAGGAAAGATCTACGCCCTGTATATGTTTATAACCCTTCGCATACAGGGCAAAAGTAATCCGCCCGGCCCCACACCCAAGGTCTAATAATGTATCCACCTGGGAAAATAGCTTGGTAAAGAGATAATCCTCCGAACGCCACAGGCCAATTCGGTTAATAGCCAGCGTATACGCTTCTACCACTGTTGGGTGGTCAAAATAAGCCATGCCGGCCTCTAAGGCAGTGGGTTTAGTGGTCATGAAGAAAATGGTCTTAGAAAAAAGGGCGTTGTTGCAAAATTAAAAACAACGAAATCTTCAGGTGTTTATTGCAGAGTTTCATATTTTTGGAATCAAAATTGGGTTTTTTGAGGGAGTGTATTGGGTATCCTCGACCGAAAAACCCCGGCTTTGAGCCAAAAAGAGGGAATTACGCAACAACACCGAAAAAAGTACCTTGCAGGATGTCCCACCATGCCCCAAAGTCCAAGTTAATAGCGTAAAGAAACGGGCAAAAAAGGCCTTATTTGTGCTTTTTTGCTCAAAATTATGTTTTTTATATCAATACCTCATATTCAGACTTGCCTTTTCTGCCCGTGGGTTTTTATTTCAGCGCTCCAATCTATTTTCAGGTTTAAATGAAAGCGACGATCCGTACACAAGGCAGGCAGTTCACCGTTAAGGTGGGCGATATTATTTTTGTTAACCGTTACCAAGACACCGAAGACGGTGCCATGGTAGAGATCCCTGAGGTCCTAGCAATAGGCGAAGGGGCTTCTATGCGTTTCGGTACGCCACTTATACCAGGGGCATCCGTTCAAGTAAGAATTCTTGAAAACAAGCGCGATAAGAAGATTATCGTCTTCAAGAAAAAACGGCGTAAAGGCTACAAAAAAAAGCAAGGCCACCGCCAAGAAATTTCGGTTATCAAGATCGAAGCCATCAACAGCTAACCCTTTTTAAGACTCACTTCTCGTCATGGCCCATAAAAAAGGACAAGGAACATCCCGCAACGGACGCGATAGTAACGCCCAACGCCTCGGTGTAAAGCGCTATAGCGGCCAAACCGTTCTCGCCGGCACCATTATCATTCGTCAACGGGGCACTCGCATGCACCCAGGTGATAATGTAGGCATCGGCAAAGATTTCACGCTTTATGCCCTAAAAGATGGTATCGTCCGCTGGGAAGGTGCCCGTCGCCGCGTTCATATCGACGAATTCGTCATTGCAGACTAGTTGTTAACCGGCTACTACTTGCTAGCCAAGTACTTGCCTTTAAAAAGCCGTTGCCTAACCGCAGCGGCTTTTTTGTTGTTTATCTGGCTGACTGGGTTGACGGCATGCAAAATTCAGAGTAAATTAAAACTAACCCCACTTTTGAATTATGGATTCTATTCATGCTAATCTCCCTTTAGTGCAACCCCCACCAATTAAGCCCACTGCATTTGGTCGCAGTGTTAGCAACCCAGCTGCAGGCGCCGGACCTGCCGGAGGGAGAGCCGCCCAAGCCTTACCCATGGGGGCTAACGTCAAAACCGCCTTAGCTGCCCGCACCGCTAGTATCGCGACGACCCAGCCTGGCGCTACGCTTCCTGTCATCATTAAAGAATACGGCGATGCCTGGCAAGGCGCTATAAACGATGCTCAAGCAACCCTGCCAAAAAACCAGCAAGTAGCACCTGATAGCATTCTTCTTGATAATCCCTTAAATGCTGCGGCTCCTTATTTGCAGCCTGGGTTTATTATAGGCAACTTTGACGCCTTTCCAACAGACCATCAAGCGTTGCTGCTAAAGGATCTCTCTCACATGGCCAGTAATAATAGCCTGCCTCAATCTACGCGGTGGGAGGCCGCCATGGGGTTTTGCCTATACTCAACGGATAACGCAGCCAAAAAAGATACATTACGCGCATTATTAAATGACCTTAACCATGCCACCCCTGAATATCGTCAAGCTTTAGCCGCCTATAATGCCGATGACCTAGTCGGGTGCCTAGACGCTATGGCCACCCCAGAAAATTGCGCCTACATGCAGCAATTTGGTAAATATCTCCCTGCTGATGCCGGCGTTGCAAATTTAGTCAGCATTCTTTCTGCCCGCGCCCCTAAAGGAGCAGCCTATATTTCTATTGCTAATACCAATGCCATAGCCTTCTCCATCCCCCCAGGTACTCCTCCATCTCGCTCTGGAGGGGCCCTCATGCTGGCGAATTTAGCAAACCGCCTACACGGCTACCTGCCCGCCTCTGTTGCCAGGGCCTCTGCACGGACCATTTTAGATGCCCCCGCCCCCGTGCCCCCAACAACTGAAGATACTGCACGTCGGGATAGGGCAAAACAAGTGATTGATGCCCAGGTGTATAAAATAATGGCAGACCCAAATCTTGCACAAACAAAAAAAGGTACACATGAATTCTTAGATAAGCTCTTGCCCCTGCTCGAAAAACCCAGCACCCCTACAAAGCAATATACCCTCGTGGCTTTGCTCAAGGCTGCAGACAATACAGTCCAGGGGGAGTACCCAATTCATGACCCCCTTCGCTTAAGCCAACTCAGCGCTGCTCAAACAAAATTACTCTTCGATGCCATTGGGGAAAATATACCGGTCGCAGCTCCCAATGACACCCAAGCAACAAAAGACTTACGCAAAACTATCGTAGATGGGCTCGTTAACCGAATGATGGATAAAGGCCTAAAAAGCACAGCTTGGGGCTCTCAAGCCATAGATGCTTTTTGGGATACGCCGTCTCTGACTCAGCATGCAGAAGTCTTCGATGTCATCAAAGCGAATGCCTTTAATATTAAAACAGGCACCGGCCACGATCAATTCAGCCGAAATCCAGGCTATGGACGTGCCCTGGGTGAAGTCTTAAAAGCCGCAAGCCCGACTGACCGCGACGCTTTAATTAAGCAAATGGCCGGCCTCCTAATCGACACACGCATGAAGATAGAGCAAGCCGCTTGCTTTACGGATGCCTTAGAGGCCGCAAAGCCCGATGCCTACAAAGGGATCCCACTCGATAACATCCCTAATGGGGATCCCGCTACCCTGCGCCGCCATCTCAATACCGGCATGGCCTCTTGGACTCCTGCTGCTCGGGAAACAACCCGCTTAACATTGTCCAGCTGGAAAATCAACTTGGAGTACCTCCCCCCTGCCTCTCCACGCCCAGCAAATACAGCAGCAGCGCCTGCAATCGTCTCCCCTGCTGTTCCTAGTTATGGCCACTTTTCGAATGTACCACAACAGCACACGGAGGGCCCCGAAGACCTGGCCAGCAGGCGTGTAGATGTAAGAGATACCGCCCATTCGAATCAAGACACCCCACTGGCAAATCAAAACCAAGGGTCCCATACCGATTTTTTTGGTCCAGCAGTCGAAGATGAAGATACTCTCCCATCAGCTACTTCAAAAGGGCAATCTGCTTCACTGACAGATACCACTACACGGGTTATATTCGGCGACAATCCTACTCTTAGCCCCATTAAACACAAGCCAAACACATTTCTTCCATATTCTAGAAGCGAACGCCCTACACAATCGTCCTCCAATCCGATTGCTTCGGCTTCTACTGATGCGTCCTCCACTCGCAGGCCCGCCCCCGAGCGTCCTGAGCGCACAGTACCTGATCTTAATTTAGGCATCCCATTCCCCTTGGCAACGCCAGAAATTGATACAACCCCTCTACCTAAAGTTGCCGATACCATTGCAAAATTTGGAGGCAAAGGCTCTTTTGGTCGTCAACCCCTTGAACGTGGTAATGTAGCAGAAACAGTGATAGTAAATGATCCATCAGTTTCTCCTTCACGTGCGACTCTCAGCGCCCCAACAGGCTCAAGCGTTAA
>JANYEO010000039.1 GCA_025363025.1 Opitutia bacterium | reverse complement strand
GTTACAGCTCATGATTTTGTTTTTGCCTTTAAGCGCGCGCTATCTCCGGAAACAGGGGCTTTAATTGCTCATTCCTTTTTTGATATTCAAAATGCTAAAGCTTTTAACCAAGGCCACATCACCGATTTTTCAGCTGTGGGTATTAAAGCATTAGAAGATTATACGCTGCAGTTAACGCTATCCCGTCCGTCTCCCTACCTCTTGTCTTCACTCGCTAATTCGCGCTTTGCTCCTTTGCATGAGGCTACCCTTAGTCAACATGGGTTAAACTGGATTCGTCCCGAATTTTTAATTTCTAACGGCCCTTTTAAAATGAAAGCGTGGGCAGTTAATGAAGCCGTTAGCCTTGAAAAAAACCCTTATTATTGGGACGAAGCAAATGTTCGCTTAAACGGTATTGATTTCCTCCCCATCTCAAGCCGCCAAACAGAAGAAAAAGCTTTTCTAGCCGGCCAACTCCATAAAACCTTGTGTCTGTCGCCTCAACGCGTGCAACACTACACCCAGAAAAATTCTCCTCTCCTGCACTGCGACCCCCTCTTCAGCATGGAGTATGTACTCTGCAATACCCAGCGCCCCCCTTTAAATGATAAACGTGTCCGCCAAGCTTTAAGCTTAAGCATTAATAGGAGTGACCTCGTCAGTGTTTTTGGCCCCATGCGCAAAGCACGAACCACGTTTATCCCACATGGATTTGGAAAGTATAAAAGCCCCTTAGAAGTCAAAGAAAATATTAATGCAGCCCAAAAACTATTAGCTGAAGCAGGCTACCCCAATGGCCAAGGCTTCCCTTCACTTCACCTCATTTTTAATAGTGACGAAATCTATCAACAGACTTTTCAAATTCTTCAAGCGTTTTGGAAAGAGCACCTAGGAATCAATATCGAGCTCGAAAATAAAGAATGGAAAGCTTATTTAGCAGGTGGAGAAAATCGCGATTTCGACTTAATGCGCCGTGGATGGTTGTCTGACTCGCTAGACCCTCGCACATTTTTAGAGCTTTTCTATGGGGACTCTCCCAGCAATAACTGCGGGTGGAAAAACAAAGATTACGATGCGCTCTTAATTAAGGCTCAAAATATAGCCGATATAACAGAGCGGAACCGCTTATATGGAGAGGCAGAGGCGATCCTTATAGAAGAGGTACCAGCCATTCCTATCCTATCAAGCGTTTATTATTACCTCCTCGACCCTCGGGTTAAAGGGGTTATTGATAATGGCATGCATTACTTTCTTTGGCATCATTTCTTTTTTGAAGCATAAAACACTCTTGTATCATTAACTATGCTCTTTTTTAGACAACTTGTATGCTTCTTGCTTACGGCAACAGGCTTTTCACTTTTAATGGCCTGTAAGGGTAAAGAACGACTCGTAGACCAAGCCACAGCAGAGGGCATCCTACTGTTAAGCAATGCCGTAGAGCCCTCGTCACTGGATCCTCAAAAAGCAACGGGCGTATCTGATGGGCGCATTTTTTTAGCCTTGTTTGAAGGCTTAGTAGGGCTACATCCTAAAACACTAGAACCTGAAGGAGCAGTGGCAGAGCGCTGGACACTCTCCGATGATGGTTGCACCTACACCTTCTTTATACGACCTGAGGCAAAATGGTCCAATGGAGACCCTGTTACAGCACAAGACTTCCTCTTCTCATTTGAACGTTTACTGAATCCAACCTCTACGGCCTCTCACGCAACAACGCTTTACCCCCTCATCGGAGCAGAAGCCTATCATACTGGCAGCACACACGATTTTGCAACTGTTGGAATAAAAGCCTTAGACACCCATACACTGGAACTTAAACTTAACAGCCCCATTCCTTACTTTATAACCCTACTAGCCTACCACCCCCTAGCCCCCCTCCATCAAGCCACACTAGAGGCTTACGGAGACCACTGGATGGACCCAGCCCACAGTGTAACGAATGGCCCCTTTCGCCTAACAAAATGGAAAGTGAATGAAGTGATAGAAGTGGAAGCCAACCCTTATTATTGGAATAAAGCGGCCCTCCACTTAAAAGGCATCCACTTTCTGCCTATTGAAAGCCGACAAACAGAAGAGCGCGCCTTTGCAGCAGGCCAATTACACATTACAAGCGGCGTCTCAGGCCCTTCTTTTGAGCGCTATGTGAAAGAAAACTCTCCCCTGCTTCGGACACATCCTTATTTAGCCACTGCTTTTTACCTCATTAATACTGAGCGCCCGCCTCTCAATGATTGGCGGGTTCGCAAAGCGCTTAACTTGAGCCTCTGCCGCCAAGACATTACCACCCATGTACTACGCCGTGGGCAACTACCCGCTTGCTCGCTTGTCCCACCTACTACGAGCCACTACACCCCTCCCTCCCCTTTTACGGAAAACATAAAAGAAGCCCAATTGCTTTTAGCAGAAGCAGGCTTCCCTGAAGGGAAAGGTTTCCCAAGTATTACCTTAAGTTATAACACCAGTGAAGAACGTCAACTCTTGGCCCAGGCTGTGCAAGGCATGTGGCAAGAACATTTAGGCATAAATGTAATACTTGAAAACCAAGAGTGGAAAAGCTTCCTAGCGGCACGTAGCCAAGGGAATTTTGACCTCTGTCGGGGAGATTGGGTGGGCGATTATAATGACCCTACAACCTTCCTTGACCTATTTCGCTCGGATGCCGCCTTCAATCAAACTTCATGGAAGAATGCTCATTATGATAGCCTGTTAAATCAAGCCCTGCTGGTTAAAGATAATGATAAACGCATGCACAAACTTCAAGAAGCCGAGGCCTATCTACTAGAAAATGCGCCCATCATCCCCTTGTTTTTCTTGAACTGGAGTGCCCTCGTTCACCCCAATGTTCAAGGTTGGTATGATAACGTGCTCGACTACCACCCCTACCAAGCGGTATTGCTTAAAGCCGTTCCCTAACCCATAAACCCCTATGAAAACTCATAATTCTCTCTGCTTAACTGCCCTTGAAAACCGCTCCCTGTTGGCCGGAAATGGCCATAGTGAGGCCGACAATGCCCCAACCTTTCTAGAACAAGCGGGCAACTGCTTCATGTGGGCCGTAGGTGAAGTCGCTGCCTTTGGCATTGCTATGGGAACGGCAAACTTGGCCCTCAAAGCCCATAGCCAGCTAGCCCCCCATGCGGAATTGATTCAAGCAAAGACAGGTATTGATATTAATACAGTACCTGTGGCTCAAGTCGCTTTGCCTGTCATGGCTGCAGGCGTTATTATGGCTCAGCAAGCTTATAAAACCGCGACAGGCGGCACAGCCCCTTGGGTAATGCCTATTCTTGGCGCTGCCACGGGGCCTATGCTAGATAAAATCTTGCCTCCTTTGTTTGCAGCTTTTTGTGCAAAATATATCCCATCTATGGGGGGTGTTCCACATAGCGGCATAAAAGCAGACTAAAGGCTCAAGCTTTTAAAACCCCTCAATACTAAACTCAGTATCGAGGGGTTTTTTGTTTTACAATACATTGAAATTAAAAAAGTGATGCACCGGTCCCCGCCCCTTGCCTATTTTATAGCGCGCCCCTGCTTCCACGGCTCCTTGAATATAAATTTTGGCGGCTTGCACGGCTTCTCGCACGGGTAACCCTTTAGCGAGCCCCCCTGTAATAGCGGCGGAGAAGGTACAGCCCGTGCCATGCGTGTTTAATGTATCTATACGCAGGCCATCCAGCCAAAGGCCTTCTTCCCCCTCGATATGGACATAATCCTTGCACAGCGGACCGTCCACATGGCCTCCTTTAACAATAACAACGGGTACGCCAAGGTCCGCAATAGCCTGAGCCGCCAATACTTGTTCTCTCGGGGTAGAAACGGTATAACCTGAAAGGACTTCCGTCTCATAACGATTGGGGGTTACGATTTTCACTAAGGGGATAAGGGCTTTCCTCAAAAAACTAGCTGCGGAAGGGTCTAAGAGCGGGCACCCATTTTTGGCAATCATCACAGGGTCTAGCACTATGGGAACAGCACGTTGCGTGCGCAGGACGTCCACCAAGACTTCCATGATCTCAACCCGGTGCAGCATACCTAGCTTGATAGCATCTGCCCCAACATCATCTAATATTAAATTTAATTGTTCTAAAACAAAATCAGGCTCAAGCCCAATGACAGTCTTTACCCC
>JANYEO010000254.1 GCA_025363025.1 Opitutia bacterium | reverse complement strand
CTTGATACCGGATAGTATTTTTCCTATTCTACTAATTGCCATGGCCACCATCCTTGCCCTTGAAGACGATCGCGTCTCCCAGCGACTCTTACGCCTGATTATCGAAAAAGAAGGCCATACAACCTTGTTTGCAGAAAATGGCGCTGAAGCCTGGGAACTTTTAAAGACAACCCTCCTGCCTAATTTAATCATCATTGATAATCAATTACGCGGAGACAAGGGCATTGATTTCCTCCATAATTTCCGCGCAAATCCCCTCTACGAAAATACCCCGGTCATTATTTGTATCACGGCCCCCAACCGTTCCACGGTTATGCAATTTGCCGGCGCCAAAGTACAAACCATTTTAGCAAAACCTTATAGCCCCGAAAAAATTATTGGAGAATTAAATAAAGCACTGTCAACAGATCCTTATGCGGATTTATTTGAAGACGAAGCCTCCTTTTGCGCACGCATGGGCATGACATCAGAGGCTTACCACGACATGATGGGGGTTACTAGTCTTGAAATGGGTGACAGCATGCAGGAAGTCATCACCGCGTTAGAGCATAAACATTGGCAAGCATTAAGGGGCAGCCTCAGTCGTTTAACAAGCCTTGGCACTAGCTTAGGGTTTAATGCCCTCGCCCGCTTTTGCCAAAAATTATCCCTAGCATTGCAAAGCCCAGAAAGTGCCTCTGCCTTATTTAAAGAAGCCCCCCGCACCCTTGGTTTAATCAGTAAAGTCTTTCAAGCCCGCATGGGATTAACAGAAGCAAATACTACCCCGGCCGTAGAAGCTCCTACAGGAGAAAACCTAGTCGTAGAAACTCAAGCAGCAACTGCCTCTTAAAGAACCCGCTGAGGAATGCTTGGATTTTGAGGAATTTGTAGGACGAAAAGGCGAATATACATGCATTATGTAGCGGTCTCTTGAATATCTAAAGCTGCTAACCGCCACTTGCCGCTAAAATAACGCGCAGCATAGACACTGGCATTAATAGCGGCAGCGCCGACTCCGATCGTATTGGCCAAAAGAGGCCCTCCTCCCTGATGCACGACAAAGTAATAAACAGGGATAACCACTAAAAACCAGGTAATCCATATCCCCGTTATCATCACAAAGCGTGTATCCCCTGCCGCGATAATAACGCCAGCAGAAGCCCAAGCAATGGCGTCAAAGAATAAAACAAGCGTAATTAAGCGCAGCCCCGTCATCGCAAGTGAAGCGAGCTGTGCATCAATAGATGCGTCAAAGAAAAGCGATATAATAGCCCCTGGGAAAGCCCAAGAAAGGCCTAAAAGCAGCGAAAATATAATCAGACAAAGGAGTATAGAAGAGCGGTAAGTAGCCCGCACACGCTCGAGCTTCCCCGCCCCCAGCGCATTGGCAACCAGGGCTATCACGCCCTTGCTCAAGCCCTCGATTAAAAAGGAAAACAAAATCCACAGTGACTGGCAGATATTAAAAATAGTAGCATGAATGGGGCTACACTCGGCCACCATATAAAGGATTAAGGACCATCCGGCAATTTCTACCAAATGCCCGATGGAACTAGGGACCCCAACCTTCAAGCATTGCAAAAATAAATGCGGACGAAACCGAGCGTCTCCTGTTTTAAAAGTGCGCCGATTCGCTGAACTTAAAAAAAAGAACCCGAGCAAAATAGCCTCTGCTATTACAGAAAGCCCAGTCGCCCAGGCCGCCCCTTGAATGCCCATAGAGGGTATAACATCCCTCCAGCCAAAAATAAAGACCCAAGCCAACCCCACATTTAAAATATTGGCCAAAAAAGTAGCAATGGTCACCATCCACACTCGCCCGCGGCCTATAAAAAAACACGAAAGAGCAGCTATTAAAGGAAAAATAGGTCCAAAATAAAGCGACAAAGACAGATAGGCCGCCCCTTCTTGCTTATAAACGGAGGGAATTAAATAAGGCGCTAGCCAAAAAGCAACGGGGAAAAAGATCAGTGATGTCAGGAGCGAAAAATACACCATCTGCCAAACCGGCCAGCCCAATTGTTCTTTTTTGCCTGCTCCATTATATTGACCAACAAATACTTCTGCAATGGCCGCAATAGCAAGTGTGCTGAACTGAAGGGTCACCATCGGCATATAAGCCGTAACCGCGGTATTCATCGCCTCTAAGCTATAATGAGATAAAATCACCCTATCGAAGAAATGCATTAAACATCCCGATGCCGCCGTCAGCATCAAAGGGAACGACATCATCCATATTTCCCTAAGTGAACCCACGGGATAGCGTGTTAAGGGTTGACCTGGTATATTGAGCGCTTGCATAAAATTAACCTTCCCGCCTTAAAGCGAGTTTTTGAGGACAAAAGAACCCCTCCCTTCCCCGTAACGAGAAAAAGAGGGGATCTTTAAATTAGAATAAAAAGAGGACGTCTTACCTTAATTGAAGTCGATTGCAGAATGCTTTGATTTTGAGAAATTTGTAGGACGGAGTGACGAATGTACTAAAGGTACTTAAGGAGCGACAACCGACCAAAAACTCATAAATCATGAATTATGCAGCGGCCTCTAGTTACGGCAACAACCGCCGCCTTGTTGCTCCGCATGGTTATGTGTATCAGAGCCGGAACGGCAACAGCTGCCCTCTTCCTTAGCAGAAGCGCCTTCGCCTGAGCTACAACAGCCGCCTTCAGCGTCTTTTGCAGATAAAATTTCGAACCCACTGCCTTCAGGCCCGGTTGTAAAATCAATAGCCAGCCCTTGTGTGTAAGAGACACTTTCGGGCCCAACTAATAACTTTACCCCATGGGTTTCGAGCACTTGGTCTTCTTCCCTAGGATCATCAAACCCCATGCCGTAAGAACGACTGCAGCAACTGCCTTCTACAAAAAAACGCAGGCCCTGGCCTTCACGGGCCATCTCGCCGGCCAAACGTTGGATTTCTTGAATTGCGGATTCGCTTAAAGTAATCATAGGCAGCACAGTCGCACAAACGGACCACACCTGTCAAGAAATCGCCAATAATTACACTACATCCCCATGCCAACCAACAAGATAAGAATGAAAAACTGTATTTATATAACAGCCGTATAAATCAACCGCCCGCACTGATCACAAGGCGCATACCCCACCGTTAAAACCGCCCCTTCTACCTCTTGCGAAAGCTTCAGAAAACACCCCTGGCAGCGATGATCCTTTAAAGGCACTACAAATGGAGGGCGCGCCACACGTTTTTTCACCCATTCATAACGCTCACGCATATCAGATGAGAGGAGGGCTAGGGCCGCTTGATAAACTTGCTCAGCAGCTGCAACCTTGGCTTTAAGCACACTTTCGCTCGATTTAAGCATACCTAATGCTTCATTTAACTGGGCCGTTTTGTCTTTATACTGAGCAGCAGCCTCAGCCAATTGGGCCCGGGCTTCATCTAGGTCCATCAGCAAAACAATCCCCTCTTCCTCCAACCCGCTCATTTCTTGACGAACAGCCGTTATCTGATGCTCCAGCGCGCCATATTCTTCATTTTTTTTAACGGAAATCTGCTGCGTTTTGTAGCGCACAATCAACTCTTCTTGACTAGCAATTTTTAAATCAATCTCTCGCCGGCGAACTTCCTTCAGTTGATAAAGGCTTTCTGCTTCTGAAAAAACAGCTTTAATTTTAGCCATTTTGGCTAAGAGCGCATCTACCCCAATGGGCACAGCTTTTAGCTGATTTGAGAGCTCTAAAAAGCAAATGTCGTGACCTTGGAGGTCTAGGAGGGAACTAAGGGCGTCATCCACGGTTAGGACTTTTATGTAAGCATTCCCTTAAGCGCAATGGGAAAAAAACACCGATGAACGATAAACCTCGATTTTTCGGTCAAAATCACGATTTTAAAGAACACCACTCATTATGACCGAATTTTTATTCGCTGTAGGCCTTACCCTGCTTTTCTCTTTTTTTTGCTCACTGCTAGAAGCCGTTATTCTCAGCACGACGCCTACCGAAATTGAAGCCCTCAAAAAGAAGTCCCTGCGCAAAGGTGAACTCTTAGAACGCTTTAAAGAAGAAATTGCGGAAACAAGCTCCGCTATCTTATCTGTTAACACGGTTGCCAACACCCTCGGCGCTTTGTGGGTAGGGAATATTGCCAGCGAAAAACTTCATTATACAGGCAACACGCTTGTGCTATTCTCAGTAGGCTTCACACTAGGCATTCTTATCTTTGCGGAGATCCTCCCAAAAAATATTGGCATCTTGTACCGCGTGTGGTGGCAACACGTTTTAGTCTACCCCCTACTGGTGATCCGCCTCCTCACAGGTCCCATATCGTGGGCCTGCAAGCATGCGCTAAGTTTTGTTCTCCGTAAATCACCCGATGCAGCGACACCCGCCGAAGATATTGTCCTAATTGCCGAAAAAAGCGCGGAAGATGGCACCCTAACGGCAGATGAACGGACCATGATCGTCAATGCCCTCAGCCTAGATGACGTACTCGTCCACCAAATTTTAACCCCTCGTTCGGTAGTCTATGCCCTGTCCGATGCCCTCACGGTAGAAGAAGTTTTAACCGAAACATCCAACCTGCCCTTCTCCCGCATATTGCTATACCATGAAGTGCTCGATCATTGCACCGGCATCTTAAGACGGCGGGATCTTTTAAAGGCAAAAGCTAGCGGCCAAGAGCAAACTAAAATTAAAGAACTCGCCCAAGAAACTTTTTTCATCAACGAAACCAATACAGCCGCAGAAGCCCTGCGCCTATGTTTAAAACATCATCAAAAATTGGCCATCGTACTGGATGAGTTCGGTTCTCTAGCAGGCGTTATCACGCTCGAAGACATTTTTGAACATTTAGTAGGCCAAGAAATTTTTGAAAAAGACGATGTTGCCATTGATATGCGTGCTTTGGCGCGGGAGCTATACGAGTCCAAACATAATAAAAAAAAATCAACTCCGCCTTCAAACTCGCCCCCTTCTTCACTATAAAGACACTGGAGACGCACATGCGCTTTCTATGCAAATCAGGCGTGTTTCTACTCTTTTATAGAGCTCTCCATGCGGCTTCGAACACCCCCGTATAAAAAAAAGTTCGCAAAAACGCTGTTTTTTCATTGCGAGCGGCTCAATTTTTTCTCAGTTTGTATCGTGTTGGTAGTGAAATCACTCTAACTAAAAACCCACTTAACCCGTAAACTATGAACAAGGCAGAACTCGTAGCAGAAGTCCAAAAAACCCTCGGTAAAGACACTTCAAAAGCCGCCGCTGAGCGCTCTGTTGAAGCCGTCATCGACGCCATCAAGAAAGGTCTTAAAAAAGCTAAGCCAGTCCAACTCATTGGATTTGGCACCTTCTCGGTTGCTAAACGTGCAGCTCGCATGGGTGTCAACCCGCGCACTGGCGAAAAGATCAAGATCAAGGCCTCGAAGACCGTTAAATTCAAAGCAGGTCTAGGTCTTAAAACATTGGTTCAATAATTAGTTCAATTAACCAACTGGTGTTTATGTAAGCGCTTAAGTTGATTTAATTTGCAACCCCCTACCCAGAGCAATCTTGGCAGGGGGTTTTCTTTTAAAAAAACGTAAATCGAGCAGTAAGGATAACTTTTCAATAAAGTTGCCCTCTTGATTTAAATGCTTAGTATAAATAGCTACCTTCCTTATACTCCCCCCCTACCCCATGAAGTTATCCCTTAGTACAAAAGTCTTCAGTATCACACTCACCGCATTTGCCTTATTAACGGGCATGACCTTTGCGGTTTATAGCCAATTTAAGAGTGTCACAACTAGTTTCTCTGCCGTAGAACAAACGACTTTAGCCATTCGCAACCAATTAGAAGCGGATATGATGCACGACGCTATTAGAGCCGATATACTCACCGCCCGACTAGCCTCAGAGCATAATAATTTAGACGATATTCACCAAGCAGAAGAAGATTTTAAAAACCATAGCGACCTACTTTTTGGCAATATGGATAAAAATACCGCACTAAAAATAGGCGGTGCGG
>JANYEO010000225.1 GCA_025363025.1 Opitutia bacterium | reverse complement strand
GTCACCTGGAAGAGTCAAAAGGGATCTTTCCGTTTTCAAAGTTTGTCAGCCTGGACTTTCTCGACCTTCCCCGCCTCCCGTCCGACGTTGCGGACTGGACCAACAACCTGAACCCCGGCCAGAGTCCGACGGCCGAGCAGGTGCAAGAGGCTCTGGCCAGGGTTCAGGTTGTTGGTCCAGTCCGCCACGTCGGACGGGAGGCGGGGAAGGTCGAGAAAGTCCAGGCTGACAAACTTTGAAAACGGAAAGATCCCTTTTGACTCTTCCAGGTGACAGGCAGACGCCAGGGCAGAAAGGCTGAACCCGGGGCTGACCAATCTCTTCAGTTCGCACAGCAGGATCCCGGCCAGTTTGACCCAGCGTATGCGAGAGCCTTCCCGCTGCATGTCCACCCTCCTCCCCGTCTCCTTGCAGTACACGGCCAGCTGACTGATCACTATGATCAAATCAAAGGATTCTGAGTTGAAGCCGAAACAGTTGTACGCGTTGGCCAAGGTCTGCAACCGCCGCTCGAGGACCCCAAAGATTCCGTGTTCCCAACTTTTTTCAACATCTGCTATTCGTCTAACTTCTCTCTTCATCTTGAGCCTCTTTGCCGTCGCCACCCCCAAAGAGCTTTGACTTGAAGCAGTAGAGCATGCTGATTCGGCCTCGGACACGTTGCCGTCTTCGGACGAGCGGCTGTTGGTAGCGGCGGCGGCGTCTTCTCCTCTGAAATCTCTGCACAGTTCCCGCATCCATTCTTCCTCTTCCGGATTAAGCTCTTCCCCAACATCATCGTCATCATCATCATCAACAGCAGCGCCAGCAGTGGCAGCGGCGGCCGCAGCAGTAGCGGCAGCAGCAGCTGTTGGATCCCAATCCGGATTCTGCCACCGTTCGCAGTAGTCTGGAGGAAGCCAACCCTTGGAGGTGTAAAACTCGTAATGCTTCTTCTTGTACTGATCGAGCCACTGAAAGTACGGATGCAGGATTTCGTACTTCATGGTCGTCGCCTCGTCGCGATGAGAACAGAGAGCTTCCACAAAATTGCCAATCATAGAGGAAGGATTTTCGGGATCGTGCCTAAATACCAAGGTGGGTTTCCCTGCTTGCATTCTCGCCTCGTCAGTGAAGCCTATTCTTACTGGCACGTGCACACAGGTCAACTCTCTAGGAAGTCTGGTTCTCGAGGTGGAGGCTGGATTGAAGTTGGCATGTTCGCCTCCTATGTGATCAGGTACTTGGGACGACATGCTCTCCACGTCAAAGCTGGCCACCGAAAGGCGACACACTTCCAGCAGGTTCTGCTCTATGACGTCGTCCCACTTGCCAAGCAGTTTGAACAAATCAAAGACTGTAAGGTCGCAGCCAAACTTTTTTTGTGGGCCGTTTAGTGACATATTTTCTGAAAATTTTTCAAAATCCTGACAAGCGCCACATGGGCAGCGCTGGACTTCGTTCACCTCAGGGTCCAGAATTCTACCACTTTGTTTGACTTCCCGGCGCTTCTGCTGCTGCTGCTGCTTTTGCTTTTCCTGCATAAGCCCGGCGGGACCAGGAAAACCTTCCTTTTTGAGTCGTCGTCTGCGGTCTGGAAGAAACTTAACTGCGCTGGAAAATGGTTCCGACAATTTGTACCACCTCAGATTCTCAGTGACACAAACCACTTCCATGTCGGCGATGCCGACGCTGTCCTTCTGCAGCTCGTAGATGGCATGAACACCAAACAGTGTGTTCTTGAACGTCTGCTTTTGAAACTTCCGGGCAGTTGGAGAACTCCTCATGTGAGAGACTAGAAAAAATTCTGCTCCAACAGTGTCGGCCACCGCTGACTTGTCCCGAGCAAAGACAAACTCTCTAAAGTTTTGACAAGTAGGAGAGTGTACGTGGTCTGCAGGAGGAGCTTCGAGTCCCAGAACGCCGCCAACAACAGAGAAGAGACACTGGTCGTCGCGAAGCACCCTCATGGTCTTGGCGTCAAAGTACTGCAACTCTGTGTGGAGCTGCACGTACATCTTCTTCTCCATCTCGGAGAAGATCTCATACAAGCTCCAGACCTTGTCCTCATAGTCCAGCACAAAGTAGAGCACCTCCCTGACAGTAGCACCCGGCTTCTGCAGCCTGTCGTACACTCTCTTGTCGTGTATCTTCCGGAAGTTGTATTCTCCCTCCGTCATGAGAACCACGATGCGGTTGTTCATCGTGTGCTCGAGCTTGGAGATGGACACCTCCTCGAACACGTTGAAGTACTTTGGGTTTAACAGGGGAGTCTGAAGACAGTAGAACTTTTCCAGCAAATCACTGTTCATCATGCTGACCGTCCTCTGGGACGTGTTGAAGCTGATAACGTTCTTTAAAAACTTGCGATACCAGTACAGGGGACGACCACCAGGATCGAGGTGTTCTAGAAGAATCTTTGAAATGGCTTTTGTGCTGGAACGCCCCAGGAAACGCCAACGCTCTCGCCTTTCCTTCATGGTGTCACACTGCCACCTCTGCAACACGTACGTACAAACTTTGTATGTTGCGCTATTACTGATGGAGCGACCGCCGAAGCACTTACCAAAATCTAAAACAAGCGTGTAAGGTTTTTCCCTACAGTCTGGTCTCTCTCATAGTTGCCCAGATATCGGTTCGCAATCCACACAAGATTCACAAGGCTGACCACCGTCACGTCGGTGTTGTCGTGAGTGGCAAAGAAGATCTCGCTGAAGTCGTCGACGTTGAAATCTGTTCTCAAACTGAGAGAGAGAGAACGGAAAGGAATTACTTCTACTGTACTTTTCTATCTGAACCATCTGCTTGCCTCGACACGTCCCCCAAATTGCGAACTACTTCAGGCGGTGCCATGGCGTAAGAACGTCCACCAAAGTCTTGGCCGTACCAAATGGAGTACCGCTGGTTTCTGGTCCCCTGTAAAATTGCATTCGCAGTCACCGTGACGTCAAAGAAACCAGGTCCATATCTGAATGGAAGAAAATCTTGATTCGTACACCTGCATAGGTATGGGATACTCTCGCCAAGCTTACAGCTCAAACAGGGCCACAAAGGCGTCGCGCAGATGCTCCTCGTAGTTGGGGTTTCCAATCTCTCTCACTCTCAGTGTGGCAGTTGCCATTCCAGAATTGTAACTAACCAGGGGGCGTTCTGCGAGGAGGGTAAGGAAATAATGCCTAGCGTTGCAAACCCGCGAGTCAAAACCAAGCTCACCTATATAGTGAAGTTGCGCTCCAGGCTGGAATATTCGGTAGTGGTACTCCTCCAACGCCTCCAGAGAAAGGAAATGGGCCACATCTTCCTCAGCCCTGCCGGCCATAGACGCCTGCGTTGGCGTCCAAGAGGTTCTCGTTCGAAATCAGGTTGAAGTGGGCCAAGGAGTCGACAGTCGCGGCATCGGTACATTTTCCCCAGCATTCGAAACAAAACCTCTTCGTGTCTACTGTACGTACAGTCTGTGTGTCTGAAGCAGCAGCAGCAGCAGCAGTCAGCTGGCGTTTTGCGGTACAGCAGTGAATGTTACACAACAACAAACAGGAGTCTTCGCTCGTACACAGTGAACACAAACAGCACCGAAAAAGGCAGCGACAAATGTTGTTCTACAAAGTTATTTGGCGCTTGTCCTACCTTGGAAACGTTGGTGAAGACTCGGTCGGTCGGTGCAAGGTCTCCTCTGTCCGGTCAGTAGCACTGTGGAACACAAAGTGGGACGTCCAAACGTTCTCCCTTATTTTTTATACTGATCTTGCTTCCTCAAACCGTCGGCGAATTCCGGAGCGAAAAGTTTTTGCCAGGTGTATTATGACGTCACAGCACCAACGTTGCAGAAGGCGTTTTGGGTCAAGACTCGACCGACTCCGCCGTCGGGTCACGACGCGACCGCCGCCGCCGCCGCCGCTGCACCCGCCCAGGAACCAAGCAGGGAACGTTTGAAGTTTGTGCCAACAATTTTCCGATTTACCTTTCTGGCCACAGTTTTTTAGGTCAACTGTGGCGTCCGAGCATCCGCTGGTCAAGGTATAAAAGCAACGTTTGCCCAGCAGTTCTTTAGCAGTCCGCCGAGTTCAGCATGGAGCAGTTCTTCGCCACCGAGAAGACTGGAAGGACCCACGTGACGGCCGCACCACCTCTGAGGGGCAGCTATGAGGACGCTTACGCCAGAAGCGAGTTTATCTTTGCGCATTTTGATCATCAGCTCACTGGTAAGTCTTGGGTTTTTTATTTAAAAAAATTATTTGAAAAAATATGCACCCTCTGTAATCCTAGGCTGCTTTGACGCCATCCGCAAAAGAAACAGCAAATGTCTGTCCTACGAAGGCCCGGGATATTGGGGGATTTCAACGCTCAAGCCGAAGTCCACCTTTGTCTCGGAGAAGGGGGGTTACAACAACTCCAAGTATCCCCAAGACCCGCAAAAGCCAGAGGCAGATTTTTACCATGTAAATGTCATTCCGGTAGAACCTCTGTTGGCTATTCTGAAGGATCCTGAACAGTTTGCTTCAATGCTTGAGAAGAAGGGACATCAGGTGATTGCCGAGTATTTAGAGGTCAACAAAAACGTCAGGAACTCGCAGGACCGAGTGTTGGCCGAGAAGCAGTTTGTTGTTCAGCATCAGACTTTCAGAGGCAACAGAGGAGGTACAGAACGCTCAGAGGTCGAATTTATTTTGACCACCTACGCCTACAACCTGGCAGCCCAAAAAGTGCGGACGACCGAACCCCTTCTCCTGCGAGATGTCAAGGCAAGCAGTGTACATTTTATACTACAGTACCTTGCCTTAACGACCTTGTTCCTTCTAGTTCATGATCAAAGTTAAATCTACTATTCACGGGCGAGGATTAGTGGATAAAGCCTGTCTTTTACAAGGTGGTGCATATGATTCATTTGGGTGAGAGTCTGTTGTTAAGAAAAAAGGTGACAAGGCCAACTTCTTTGCTTCATTACAGATACAAATGTTCGCTTCCCCACATCCTGAACTGGTTTCGTTCTTCCGGCTGCCGTACACACCTCGGCCGTGTGCGCGCCGCCATCCTGCAGGCTCGGAGTCCCCATCAGACAGGAGGAGAAATCACAGACCTGTACGACGACTTCGAGGACGACGAGTCCCAGAAGGGCAAAAGAAGGTCGGGCAGACGTGCAGCGGACAAGCCAGCTGTACCAGGCGTAGAGGCGACAGGAGGAGGTGAACTTGGTTCTGGCCCCGGAGCGCCTACCACCCTGCGATTGTCTGGAGGAGATCTAAGAGCAGCAGCGGCTGCGGCGGCGGCGGCGGTGGCGGCTGCGGCGGCGACGGCGGCGGCTGCGGAGGACTCTTCTGAGGAAGGAGGTCGGGCCAAGAAACAGAAGAAAAGGAAGGGCATCAGCGTGGTTGCTGCGGCCTCTGACACAGATTAGGGGAGGGGAGGGGCATGTATTTTAGAGAGGAAGAAGAAGACCCTTCGTCAGATGACAATGA
>JANYEO010000206.1 GCA_025363025.1 Opitutia bacterium | reverse complement strand
CACACACGCGCACAAAATATTTCAAAATCTTTGCCCTCCCCCGCCGCCGCCGCCTCAGTTGTCGACACGACGTCTTTTTTGGAGCGCATAAACGCAGAAAAATGAAACAACAAAAATCTTATAATAATAAGGAGGAGAAGGAGCTCAACTCACCACTTGCCGCATATAAGCTAGAAGGGAAAGAAAAGGGAAAAAATGATCAAATTTTTTTTATTTTTTTTTTTTGCAAAATTTCTTTTTTTAAAAAGGTAGTGGTAGTAGTAGTAGCAGTAGTAGTCACCTGTTTATGTCAGCATAAACTGCCGAAACCGCCTCTCGGGTCTCGCCCCTTGGAAGTCCCAAATGCGCGTTGCAGTGGGTGACGTATTCGCGAAGACTGAGTCCGGAGGCGGCGATTCTTTCCCGAAGCTCTTGGTCCGGACCCCCCTCCTCGCCGCCTTCCTCGAGCTGTCGTTTTAGGAGCTCCACATAGGAGTCGACGTCAGCCAATCTACCACACGCCGTCCTCGCGACGCAAGAAAGGCCCCCGCGTAATGAATTTCGAAGCAAACTGTAGACGCGCTGGTGGTTGGGAAAAAAGCTGGCTCCATGCTTTTTCCGGCACAGCCATGTCTGGGCCGCACAGGAGGCAAAACTTGAGACTGTGTACCGTTTGCTGTCCACAAACGAAAGACCCAAAATTTGGTAGTACATGTCGTGCATGTGTACAATAGACTGCATCAGGACCACACAATCCAAATCGAGGTAATATTCAAGATACGCAGAAATATTTGGCATCTGCTTTTCTTCAAACAGGGCCAGGGCCTGGTCGACAGCAGCCTGGGTCACTACCTTGTCGGGCGACAGGTCAGACACCCAATCTGCACAGTCTGCGGGCAACCGCACCTCGTCTAAAAATGACAGGCTTGTAAATTTGGAAAAAGGAAATATTGATTTTTCCACTTTTAGATTGCAAGCTGCTCCCAGGCTGGCGAGCGAGCTGCCCGGTGCCAAAAGCCGTTTGATTTCTCCCAGACGGACTCCGTTAATGTTGATGTGCCTTATTTTGCTGCCCTCACGGTGAATGCTCACGTCTCTTCGCTTTGTCTGCTTACAGTATGTCACAATCTGAGAGCAAAGAATCACAAGGTCAAAAGATTCACTGAAAAGAGAAACACACACGCGAGAGTGTCAATAAAGGCGACGGACGTACTGTATTAAAGTACTCTAATACACACACCTGTTGAATCCGTAGACGGTGAACTGATGGGCCAGTGTGCGAAGTCGCTTCTCCAAAAGCCCAAAGATGGAATGTTTCCACGCATCCTCGATGTCTGAGATCCTCTTCATGTCTCTCTTGGCTTTGGCCTTCCTGACGGCGGCCGCGGCAATCTGAGAGTCCACGCTGGCGTTGCTGGCATCGTCGTCAAAGTCCTCCATGTTGGGAGACCCCGCTCGCCGCCCCGGCCGCTGATGCATCCTTTCGTCTCCGTCCTCGTCCTCCTCATCCCAGCCTTCAAGCTCCTCTGCAAGTTCTGCCACTGCCTCTGCTCCCAGTCTGTCTAGCTCTGCCTCTGTCTCTTCCTCGTCATCCTCCTCGTTGTAAAAGGTGTTGGCATCAGTATTATTGTCATCATACAACAAATCAGAGGGCTGAAAACTTTGCCATCTATGACAATAGTCGGACGGCAGCCAACCGCGATTTTGAAAAAACTCAAAATGCGCTCGTTTGTATTTTTCTATCTCTTCAAAATAGGGATGCAGGATTCCATATTTGACAGTGGTTGCCTCCTCTCGGGCTTCAAATATTGCCTCTACAAAGGCGGCCACCATCTGATCTGGATTGTCTGGATCAAGCCTGAATATCAGAGTCGGTCGCTCTGTGGAACAACGCAGCTGATCTGTATACCCAATGCGACAAGGAATGTGAACGCTCTGAACCTGACGTGGCACCCTGTGGCCGGACAATGTGGGTGGGTTGAAGTTTAAGTCCTCAGAGCCAATATTGTCCGGAACAGCGGTAGCCACAGATTCGACATCAAAGGACGCAATGCTCAGACGACAGGCATTTAGCAGGTCGGCCTCTGTCTTATCTGACCATTTGCCAAGCAATTTAAAAAGATCAAACGTGCTCAAATCTGTTTTGAAAGGAACTTGCGGTCCGCAGGCACTCATGTTATGCTCATAGTTCTTTGCCTGATTACACCCAGAGCAAGGACAAGAATCTACTTGTCGTATCACGTCCGGGTCCTCTGCTGCTGCCGCCGCCGCCGCCGGCGCTGCTGCTGCTCGCTTTTGCTTTAGATTCCGAGCATGCCCTGGAAATGGCTCCTGCTTTGGATGTCTCCTTCTGGATTGCACTTCTCTGACAGTAGCCGCGTACTGAGATGCAAGGCAATAAAACCTGAGATTCTCAGTCACACAGACGACCGGAAGGGACTGCAGCATGCAGTCCCTGCTCTCTGCGTATGAAAAAACTGAATGAATACCAAACATGTTGTTCTGAGGCAGCCTCCTTAGCCTGTCTTTGACAAGCGGCTTGGATCGCAGGTGGGAGGTCAGAATAAACTCTGCGCCTACTTCTCTGGCCACTGCGTTCTTGTCTTTTGCAAAGACCAGCTCTCGCAGGCTTTGACAGGCCGGAGAATGATGCTGATGGAGCTGCTGCTGCTGACGCCGTGACCGCCGTACATTCAGCACAGCAGTAAGAACCTCAAACAGGCAGGTGGCATTGTCCGGACTCTGCACAATCCCTCCAGCCTCAACAAATGAATCCTCCGACAGCAGCTGAACATAGGAATTAATGTGACGCCGCCGAACTAGTTCGTACAGCTCCCAAAATGGTGCATTATACTTGAGAACAAAGTAGAAAGTCTCAGCGGCTGCTGCTGCTGCTGCTGCTGGACTTTTCAGTCTGTCATACACACGTTTGTCATGTATTTTGTCCCACGATTGCCTCTCCGCACCCTGCATAAGCACAACTAAACGCTTCTGAATTGCGTTCTCCAACTTGGACAGATTCTGACCCTCAAACAAATCAAAATATTTGGGGTGAACCAGCGGATTGTCAGCCACATAAAACTGAGACAGCAGCCTTGGCGTCAGCATTGACACGCTTCTGTGGGACACGTTGAAACTAACAGTAGAACCCAGATAGGCCCTATAGCATTCCATGTGCTCCCCCGCAGAATCTAAATGCTCTAGTAAAATTTTGCCCAAATCTTTTGTCTCCGAACTACCCAGGAAATTGCCCAGGGGCTGCTGCTGCCGCTGCTGCGGCGGCGGCGGCTCCATTGCCCCCCTGTTAAAACAACCTTACCAACTGACGCCCTACACTAGTCTTGTCTCGTTCAAAATTATCCAAATACCTGGTAATCAAAAATACCACTGACACAATTTTCAAAATGCTAACCTCTGTGTTTTCAAAATTTCGAAAAAAGACGTCTTCAAAATCGTTTAAGTCAAAATCACAATCGATTCCTGCAACGTCGCCGAGATTCCGAATGGTTTCAACACGCCCAAAGCTAAAACTTCGGTCCGCAAAGTCTTGCCCGTAAAAAACAGAAAATCTCTGATCTACGTGCGACTGCAATACAACATTTGCGGTAACAGACAAATCAAAATAGCCAGGGCCATACAAATCAAAAAGAGTCACAAACGTGTCTCGCAAATGCTCTTGAAATTGGGGATTGTCTGAGTCCCTCACGCGAAGAGTCGCTGTGGCAATCCCAGATTCGTAGTTGTCTATGGGTCTCTCTAAAACAGT
>JANYEO010000185.1 GCA_025363025.1 Opitutia bacterium | reverse complement strand
CAGCCTTTAAGCTAGTCTGGCAAGAGCTTGAAGCGTAATTTTTATCTTAAGCTACTTTTTTAGGCTTCTTGATCCACTGCTTGAGTGCGCGCAAGAGTCCATACAGGGTATAGCCCAAGAAGAGGGTTGTGAGGGTGAAATCCGGCCTGAGGAATACGAAGATGGCAAAAACAATAGCTAAGATGAACGTGCTGAGTTTGGTTTTTGTATGCCAATCAATTTTTTTAAAACTGGGGTAGGGGATGGAGCTCACCATCAACCAGGCGATCAAAAGCATTAGGACTGGCAAAATGAGAGCGGCTTCTCGTAGGTCAAAATTATTGAGTAACAGGACCAAAGAAGCGATGACTCCGGCTGCTGCAGGGACTGGCATGCCGCGAAAATCTTCGGATATGGGCTCATCATCTGAGGCTAAAAGCGGGCTAGAGATGACGTTGAAGCGGGCTAGCCGAACGGCTGCACACAGAAGGTAGATAAATCCAATTAACCACCCTACTTGTCTAAAAAAGGGATAGCCATCTGTTGGAGACAGGATCAAAAAGAAAACCATCAGGGCTGGAGCGACGCCAAAGGAGACCACATCTGCCATGGAGTCAAATTCTATGCCAAAAATAGAGGCTTGCCCTCCCATGCGGGCTACTCGCCCATCGAGGACATCGCATACACAGGCCAGGAAAATGAATAAAACGGCCTGTTCATAATAGCCGTGGGCCATTACAAAGTCCACCGCATCATATTTGGCTTGTATGCAGCGAATAATGGCTAAAAACCCAAAAAAAAGGTTCCCTGCTGTAAATAGGTTAGGCAAAAAGTAGATACGGCTGGCTTCGTTGACGTCAACAATGCGATGCGTTCCGGGTGTTTCTTGTTCGTTCATAAGATAGAAAATGTGAGATCAATACCAGAAATACGGCAATAGACCTATTTTTTAAGGCTTTCAAGGTATCCCCAAAAAGAGGGATGCTCTTCCAGGAGCAAGGCGTCTGATAGGGGTAGCTTGAATCGAACAATAAAATCGGTCAGGGAGTGTTGGCTTAAAATGTAATGAGCCATCAGCGAGCGCTCTTTGTCGTCTATCTCAAAGTAAATGCGATAATCCCCGGCTCTAAGCCGGTAAAGAGTGCGCCCTTCGCGCTGGAATTTACCCAGGTCTGGAGAGCCTTTTTTGAGGATTTCAGCAGTTAGGCCGCTAAAATGTTCGACAAGCTGCATCTGTTCTATGCGATCTAGCTTATTGATGCAATCGATACTCTGTTTGCTAAAATTGAGCTGGTACACGAGAATAAAATAAATACCTAGCATTCCCTAAAGCTTTTTTGCGTGCAAGCCTTTAGCGCTTTTTAACGCTTTAGCCTGTTTTTATATTTTTTGATGGCCTTTGAGTGGCTTTACTTCAAAAACGAAAGCCACATGTCGCACTGCATGCATCCAAATTTAAGTCTATATTCCGTTGATCGCTGGGAAACCGCAATCGAGGAAATTATTGTGCCGCAAATTTTGGATTGGCAAAACACAGGGCCATTAGGGCTTCCTATCTGGCTTGTTGCCCCAAAAAAAGCTTTCTTAGACTTTATTAAGATCCGGTTGTTGAAGGAGGGCGCTGTTTTTCAGGTGCAGGCCTTAACGCCGGAAGCTTTGCGTCAGCGCTTGTGGGAAGTTTTGCCGCTTGAGGCAATGGTCCCTTTTTGCTCGGCTAGTAGAGGAGATCAGATGCTTGCGCTGGGGTTGGCATTGGAAGGGGCGGTGGGCCCCTTGGCCCACGCAGCCCGGCTAGATCCGCATTTTTGGCTCAAGCGACTGGACGAAGTCGCGGCCAGTGGCATTGCTTTTGAGGCTATCGATGATGATTGGTTGCGTTATTTGGCTGAGCGTCAAAATCAGCCATTAGGGCGTATTAAGCGGTTATCTCCGGTTGCTTTTGACCGCGCTTGTTTAGAGGCCGTGCGCATGCAGGCAAAGCCAGCGGGGGCGTATCGATTGCTTACATTTGGGTTCGATGGCAAAGATGCAGCCTTGCTGCCGCTGCTTTACCGTGCTGCTTTATTAGGCCATGAGGCGCGAGTTTGTTTGCCGCTAGAGGCTTCGGAGGCTTTTTTTACGGGCAGTTGGGAGCATTTTTTTGAAACAGCGGCCGAACCATTGGTGGGGGATGGTGCTTTGGTTGCCCCTATTTTTGTAGAGGCAGAAACGATTGAGGACCGTTTAAATGATACATTCAAGGTTCTGAATGAAGTCCTGAGGGTAGGGTCTGCTGGCGCCCGCATTGTAATTTCAGCTGAAGAGCCTGGCTTGTTGCGGGAAGTAATGGCTGCTTTCCAGGCGCAGGGAGTTCCTTATTATGATATAATGGGAGCGCCCTGTACGGCTGATGGGGGTAATCCACAGCTTCAAGCGTGGATTAATTATCAAAAAGAGGGCACTTTAACGGCCGCGCTTCCTTTTTTAAGAAGCCTTGAGCAATTAGGGTACATAAGCCCGCAGGAAGCTATGAAGTGTGAGCGCGCATGGGATACTGCGCTTGCTTTACTACAATCAGAGTCTGTTGTAGCCTTGAAGGCTTATTTTGAAGCAAATAATCGGCCCGATGCTTTTTTTGCAACGTGGCCTTTGTTGCCGGAGTCTGCAGCCCCTCGCGAGTTTGTATGTAGCATTGCTCAAGCTTTTAGTCAATGGGGGGGGGAGGCCCCTCTTGCCCCTTTAGGGGCTTGGGAGCAAGCAGGGCCTGAGGTTTTGCCAAAGCACTTGATTGTTAATTATTTAGAGTCAAGTTTGCTTTCGAAGGGGGGCGTGCGAGGCCCTCAGGGAGGGGATCCTTTTGCGCGTATTTGGGTGTTGCCGCTTGAGATAGCAGCCTGTCTTTCTGCCGAGTATCGTTTGCTGCTAACTTCAGGTTTAAGGTCAGTCGGTCGATCTCATCGTTATACTTCTTTTTTTAATGATTTAAATAAGCGTGCCGTGATCCAGGGGTGTCAAGGGGAGGGGCACGAAGCCCTGCCGGTTGATCGCGGTTGGGTTGAGGGAGATAGCGAGCAATTGAAGCGCAAACAACAGAACCGTATCACTTTTTTGCAGGCGCCTGCGCTGGGGGCTTGGCTGATTGGCGATCAGGCGAGCCAATCATTGATTTCAGACTGTATTTTTCAGTCTTCATCCGCTTTACCGGCTCTAGAGATAGGACAATTAAATCATTCAGGGCTGAAGGTTGGTTTTCCTACTGTTAAATCAGCCTACGATGGCCGGAGGGCCATTGCGCAACCCTTTGGCCCCTTTGAGTATACATTGAATCCTGCTGTTTTAAACAGGGGACTTATTCTTTCGTGTAGAGCTTGGGAGGAAGTACTGGAGCGTCCTGTTCGTATTTGGTATCAAGAGATTCTTGGGTTAAAACCTCTATTAGATGTGGCCGCCGAAAATGGGTGGGCTCGGCAAAAAGGGATTTGGGCGCATGAATGGGTCCAGGTTGATTCTGTGGGAGTACGGCCAAGCATAGCCGGTTGGGAGTCATCTGTACTTGCGCGGGCAGAAGCGGTGAAGCGTTCGATAAATGCGCTTTTCGGAAAAGTTGGTCAATCCGTTCCTCCATTATGGTTGGCTGTGTGGCAGGAGGCTCTAGGTGTCGCTTTAGATTTTGTGCAGCACATGGCAGCTATTACACCTTTTTCTTATTTGCGCCAAGAGGTAGCTCTTGCGGCTGATTTATCAGTCCAGCTGCCCACGGGGGGAGTGTTGGCTTTGAAGGGGCGGATGGACGCGGTCCTTTCCGTGAAGCCTTGGGTTATTAATGATAAAGAGAGGGCGAATCCACTTTGGGTCATCGATCTAAAGGCTTCTCAGCGGCGGAAGTTAACGGCTTATAATATGCAAAAAGGATATGGGCTGCAGCTAGCGCTTTATGCTTTAGCTCTTCATGCGCAAGGGGCTGAAAGCGTGGGTCTTTCTCTTTTGGGGGCAGATGCACAGCCTTTAGTGGTTCCTCAAATGGATCTGGAAGGTTTACGTGGGCTCACCGGGCTTTGGCAGGTTATGGAGCGGATAGCTTTTTGCGGCGTATTGGGAGACCGCGGGGAAAATGATTTTGATTCTATCTCGGATGCTTATCCCTTAGCCACGCTTCGGGTTGATAAACGTATATTGGAAAGAAAGTGGGCCCTTACCCATCCGGAAATAGCCACACTTGAGCATGATGAAACTCTCGCAATGATAATATGACGCCTCCTGTAGATTATATTGCCCGTGATCGTTTTACGCAGGAAGGATCGCGTAATTTTAGCGTGATTGCCCCTGCCGGAGTAGGGAAGACGCAGTCGATTGTCGATCGTTTAGTGGCACTTGCCTATGCTTGGAATGGTAATCCCAAGGGGCGCGTGGCTGTTGTTACTTATACGCGTAAAGCAGCATTAGAAATGGAGGAGCGGGTGCGTGAGGCTTTGCAGGCAGCTGGCAATGCTGGATCTGTTTTTCTTTCTCATGTTTTTTTCGGGACAATTCATAGCTTGGCGTTGACCTTGCTTCAAGAAGAAGGGCTGGAATTGGGCCTCCCTTCAAAACTTAAACTCGTAGAGGATGGGCGGGCTTTATGGCGGCGTTTTTGCCGAGAAGGGCAAGTGGGAGTCCCTTTAGCGCTTACAGGAGTGTGGGGTCAGGCGCGGTCTTTTATTGATATCCGCTCTGCATGGGCGCTTGGGCATACATTTCCTGCGGGTCTTAAGGCTCCGAAGCCCTTGGGCCCTCGGCCAGAGGTTGATTTAGCAAGTTTGTATACTTGGGAGCCCGAGCGCACAACCCTTCGCCGTGGGGTAGAGGCATCAGTCAATACGTTAAAGGCGTGGGAAGTTCGTTTAAAAAATGGGGAAGAGGCTCTTCCTTTTCCTGAGTTTACAGCCGGTGGGGTTGAGTTTTTGAATGCGTCTGAAATTATCCTTCGTCCTTTACGAGATTGGGCGGCTGAGGCTTGGTATGCCTATGCTTATGAAGTGAGCGAGGCCTATCGACGCTATCGCTTAAGTAGAGGGGAAGTCACTTATGATGACATGGGTCCCTTAGCGGAGCAACTTTTTGGCAATCCTGCTGCTCGGATCGCTTTAGAAAAAGCGGGCTATCATATTGTTTTAGACGAAGCTCAAGACGTTGATGCGCGTCAATTTGCCTTCCTTTTGCGTTTGGCTGGCATGCAATTTGATGGGGTAAGCTTGCGATCTATGGCTAATAATGGCCGTTTTGTTATGGTGGGAGACCCTCAGCAGGCTATTTACAGCATGCGGGCAGATTTGCCTACTTATTTAAAAATCCATAATTTATTGATTGATGGTCAACTGGCCGAGGCTTTGGTTTTCTCCGTCACTTTTCGGTGCGATGAGCATATTGTAGCCGTTGTTAATGCTGTGTTTCCGCGTGTTTTGGAGGCTACCCGTTCGGGGCAAGTGGCCTTTACGCCCCTTATAGCGCGAGAGGGTGCAGGCCTTGGTTATGTTTTTCGTTTGCAGGCTGAAGCGGGGGCGCCCAAGCCCATTCTTTCGGAGGCGGCAGAATTAGCAAATTGGTTAAAGCGTTTAACGCCCGCGGCCCTTCAAGCGAGCGATTGGTCTCAGGTGGCTCTTCTTTGTCCGAGAAATGATTGGTTGCAAACGCTAGCGGATGCTTTCGAGGAGGCACGGGTGCCTTACCAGCTGCATGCGCGTGGGGTTGTTTGGCGGTCGGTTCCTGCTTTTAATTGGCTTTTAGGTTTATTAGTGGTGTTGAATAGTCCGCAAGATGGATTTGAAGTGGCCGGTGTTTTGCGCGAGCTGTTTGGAGTCCGGGATGATGATTTGGCTCATTGGGTGAAGTCAAAAGAGGCTTTGGGTCGTCGGCATGCGCTTTCTTTGGGCGTTTTATGGGTTGAAGCGGGGGAGATTCCGCAGGCTTTAGATTTACTAACGACATTAGCCACAGGCATGCGCTCATTATCTTTAAGGCAAGCCGTTGGGCTGGCTGTTGAGCGGGTAAGTCTGTGGGAACGGTTGCTCGAGGTGCCGGCTCCTGCCAGTACGCCTCATGCGGCAACACTTCAAGGGCTTTTGATGGAAGTTGCGGAAAAAGAAGCTGAAGGCTTAACCCTCTCGCAGTTAATAGCGCACTGGAAGCGTCGTTTAGATGAAAGTTTGGCCGTTTTCCCGGCTGAAGCAGGGAAGTTGCAACTTATTTCTTGCCATAGCGCAAAAGGGTTGCAGTGGGAGGCTGTTATTCTTCCGTATTTCTTTCGCCCTATTACTTTTAGAAAAGCGTATTATCCTCGTTTGATTAAAACTAGGGGAGATTTGCCGCCCCGACTCAAGCTGGATCGTACGCATAAATTACCAGAACTCGAAGCCGCGTTGAAAGAAGAAGCAGCAGCTGAGCAAGAGCGATTGCTTTATGTTGCCATGACGCGCGCCCGGCACACCCTTGTGTTAGTTGATGATGCCCTATTATTTCCAGAAACAGAAGGGAGTTTTGGAGCCTATTTGAGGGCGACTGCCGGAGGCCTGAACTATGCTGATTGGCTGGAAGTGCCTCCATTTACCGATAGCATTTCTCAGGATAGTGAGCCCGTTACGAGGTCTGCTAGCTCAACAGAAGCGCCGAGTGCGCTTGCTGTGCCGCCCTTATTTGCTCCAGGGTTGCTTGATTTAGTATTTATCAAGGAAAAGGCCGCTTTATACCCTAAGCGTATGTTGCCGAGTGCGCTTGCACATGGGGATAGTGCACCTGCGGAGGTGTTGCCCGGGGAGATTATTTCCGGAGGGGCTGCTGGAGGGCCGGTGTATGGCAACGCATGGCATAAAATGATGGAAACGTTGCCGTGGAGGCAGTCCAGGGGTCATTGGTCTGCGCACATGCAGTCCAGTTTAGTTAATTTTCCTAATCTTTCTCGGGCTGAGCATGAGATTGAGCTTTTCTTAAATTCATCGCTTGCGGCTTTATTGTCTGCCCCCGGGATGCAGGTCGGGGTAGAAATTCCTTTTCTTTGGAAAAAAGATGCCTCTATTGCTTTCGAAGGGACGATCGACTGTATTGCTTGGGATGCCTCCGCAGGAGTGGGGTGGGTGATTGACTGGAAGACGGATTGGCGTGAGTCCGCTCAGATAATTGCCAGTACTTATGTACCACAGTTACAGGTTTACCGTGACGTGTTGGAGTCTTTAGGCTGGGGGGCTTTCAACGCTGTTATTTATTCAACGCGTTGGGGGATTCATTTATAGCAGCAAAAAACCGTTTCCCTTATGTGAGCGGAAACGGTTTTTGATAAGTACAGAGAGCCGCGGTTTTATTTGCCCGAGGGGAGTCCTGGCTTGGCTGCGCTATCGATACTGGGTTTTGTTGTCGTGGGGACAGCATCCCCCATGCGTTGAAAAACTTCAGGGTTTACCTCGAGGAGCTCAATATCAAAAACAAGCAAAGATCCGGGAGGGATGTCATCGCCCATCTGGCGGTTGCCATAAGCTTGGTCGGCTGGAATAAAGAGGCGGGCTTTTCCTTTTTCCCCAATGATTTGGAGGCCTTGGCTAAATCCAGGGATAACGCCATTCATGGCAAATACGACTGGTTCGCCCGCTTTATAGGAACTATCAAATACATGCCCATTAGTAAGGGCGCCTGTATAGTTAACCTTTACCGCATCGCTCATTGTGGGCTTTTTATCGTTTCCTGGTGTTAAGGTCTCGTAACAAACGCCACTGGGGAGCATGCCGAAGCTGGGGTTATCTTTATTTTTCTCTTTAAGATCTGCAAAAAAAGTCGCTGCGGCTGCACGATTGAGGCTGGCTTCTTTGGCAGTTTTTTCTTGGTTGATTTTGCTTTGGATTTCAGCTTTCTTTTGAAAATATTGGTCCATTTCACGGGAAACGTCCCGTGGGTTAACGGGAGCAGGCTTTCCTTGCCCTGCCAGGGTTAGGCCCTGGGCAACGTCATTTAATTCCGCTTCATTAAAACCTAAGCTGGCGATTCCCGACTGTTGCCCCACGATCCAGCCCAAGTTTTGGCGATAGAGGGTTTCTTTGGGAACAATAGCTACTTCCGTGGATTTGGCGCTGGCTGCAGCATCTACAGGGGCTGTGTCGGCCCAAGTGAGAGGAGGAAGTGCGCTGACTAGGGAAAGACAGACGATGAAAAAGCAAGGGGAGGCGGGTTTCATGTGTAGGTAATGAAAGATAAACGATAAAAACATAAGCCCTTGAATCAATCTTTAAATTCAGTAGCTGTATCATTATTAATAGAACCTTGTATGATGTTTGTTCAAAAGATTTAATTGCTAAAGAATGGGCTTCATTTAGAAATCCGACTTGCCCCTGCTTCTTTTTGGTCTCAGGGTCTCGGTTTTACCTTTTATCTTTAAATCATGAATTTTACCGACGAGCTTTGGCTGAAGCTAGAACCTATTTTTCAGCGCATCATAGTGCATCCCTTTGTAACGGGGCTAGCCGATGGGTCTTTGGATGAAGCAGCATTTCGGCATTATGTTATTCAGGATGCGCTTTATCTCAAGGAGTTTGGTCGGGCGCTTGCACTGTTGGCAGGGCAGGCAGAATCTTCTCAGGATTTGTTATTGTTCGCGGAGCATGCGCGGATGAACACGTTCGTTGAGTTGTCTGTCCTTCATTTGTTTTTATCTCATTGGGGCTTAGATGCAGATTTTTTAGCCACAGTGGAGCCTGCTCCTGCCTGCGTCCTGTACACTTCATATTTTTTGAAAGTAGCGCATAGCCGGCCTTTTCATGAGATTTTAGGGGCCCTGCTTTCCTGTTATTGGCTTTATTGGAAGGTGGGTCAGGTTTTATTGGCAAAGCCTAAATCTTACAATCCATTGTACTGTAAGTGGATAGAGACTTACGGGGGTGAGGCTTATGCAAGGATGGTTGAAGAAGTGCTCGTTGTCGTTAATCGCATCGGGGAAAATCTTTCGCTCGCGGAGCGCGAACGTGTAGTTGGACATGTCTTGATTACGGCGAAGATGGAGTACTGTTTTTGGGACATGGGATATCAGCAAGCTGTATGGCCTCTTTAAATGTTTTCTCACATACGGTTTTTGTTCAGGAGCCTTGTGCCCTTTTATTCCTTATGGCTAAAGGCTTGAGCGCGATGGATTGTTTCCAGGCAGGCTTAAAACCAAGCATAAGGAAGCACGCCCCTTTGCAACTGTTTATCTGGGCCAATAATGATTCCAGTGAATGGTCTTTAGGCAGGAGCTTAATGAAGATAAGAAGGTATTACCTAAAAGCGGTTTACTTTTTTACAGATCTTAGCAGGCTTAATTTTTACTTAACTTCGTGACTTAGAGGTATATATGGTTTTAATTGGATCATCTTATGCAAATGGAAGAATTTGGGGTTGCTCGCTTAAAATACGGGCTCAAAGCTGCGGGCTCTTACATGTAATACAGTCTCTTCGGGTGCTGTGTGTGGAAGTTTTTAACCGTGGTTTGGGTACCCCCCCATTCCTGCCCTCAGAAATAGGCTTATGCAAACGAAGCCTGTCTCTGGTACCGCGTCGCCGCATTTTGACACGTTTGCATAGCTTTTAATTTTATGGATACTATCACTTACAAAATCGGCTCCAAAACTTTTATTCTTGATCGCGGAAAAGCAGAAGCTGCTTTTGCGGCCAAACGTGTGATTAACGGCAGGGAAACGCCTTATTTCAATATTCTGCCTCTCAAATATCAATGGGCTTATGATCTTTATCGGACGATGAAGGCCAATCACTGGGAGCCAGAAGATGTTCAGATGCAGCGCGATTGCGAGCAATGGCGGTCTAAAGATATTTCAGATGTCGAGCGCTGGATCATTAAAATGGGTATTGGTTATTTTTCTGCAGCAGAGGGGATTGTCGGGGACAATGTCATCCATGGAGTGCGTTACTACGCCACGGCTCCGGAGCTTAAATTAGTTTTGGGCCGGCATGCGCATGAAGAAAATATTCATGCGGATTCTTTGGTTTACATGATTAGTTCGCTGGGAATCAACCCTCATGAGGCAGAAGCCATGTTTGAAAGCATCGAGACGATTATTGCTAAAAATGAATTTGCTGCTCGTTCGGCTCAAGGGTTGCGCCAGGGGCTCGATATGGAGTTGACGGAAAACAAGCAGCTTTTGGCTAAAAATATGTTTATTTATGGCCAGTGCATAGAGGGCACCCAGTTTTACGGTCTTTTTGGGATGATTTTGTCTCTATATCGCCAAAATAAGTTTCCTGGGGTTGGGCAAATGTTTCGCTATACCTTGAGGGATGAGTCCAATCATATAGAGCTTTTCCGAAATCTCCTCATGGACTTGGTGGAGGAAAACCCGGATATTTGGACGGAATCTTTTCGGCAGGAGCTCGTGGCTCTTATGCGTGAAGCCGTGGAGCTCGAGAAAGCCTTTATTCGTGATTGTTTGCCTGTTAATGCGGTAGGCCTACGCCTCGATGAATTTTTGCAGTATATTGATTTTATTGCTGATCGTCGTCTAGAAGGCATTGGCCTTGCTCCTATTAATCCTGGGGTTAAGAACCCTCTCCCTTGGCTTGCTGAGCTTATGGATATTAAAAAAGAGCAAAACTTTTTTGAAGGTCGCGTTACCGAGTATCAAAAAGCGTCAGCTTTGCAAACCGTAAGGGATGACGAACTTTAATCCCTGCATATTTCTTTATTTTATAACACTTTTTTACTTTTAAATACATGCGATCCTCAGCCTTTAATGAAGACATTGCGCTTAAGCGTTTAACCCAAACCCCATTTCCTCAGAAGCCTCATTTCGCCTGGGGAGAAACTTTGGGGGGCTTGCCCAGTGTTTTTAATGTCGCAGTTGGTCCCGAAAAACAGGGGCTATCCTCAGTGGATATTGCAGCCATTGTCGGGGAGGCTTTGGTGAACCTGCTTTTATCCCGCGAAGACAAAAAGATTTTTACACCGGAAAATCAACGTTTCGTGGCACGCATTGTGGAGGCCATGGAGGCTGCACTTATGGGGCTGGAAAAAGAAGTGGGGGCTGTTACCTGGGCAGATGTTTACCGATTGCTCGAAAAAACATTAGTAGAGCATCATGCTTATGACGTCGCTAAAAGTCTTATTTTTCTAAGATCAGAGCATGTGGGAGGGGGGCTTGTTATGCGACCAGACACCAAAGTGAAGCTTATTCGTCGCAACGGGCAAGTGGTGCCTTGGGTACAAGACAAAGTGGAGATTGCCGTTCGCAAGGCCTTTCTTTCTCGTAGTTTAGACTCTGCTGCTGCCGTTGCGGTTGCAGCCGCGGTTGCAGACCGTGTGGAGACCCTAGGGGTTGCGTTTGTTCATATCGAAGACGTTCAAGAAATTGTCCAAGAAGAGCTCATGCGCCAAGGGCACTTCAAGGTTGCCGAAGCGTATATTTTGCACCGGGCTCAGCGTGCATCCGAGCGGGATCTTTCTCAAAAAACACTCCAGTCGGAGCGTGCTGAGGCTGAGCAATCATCCCTTCTGATGATTCGCCGGGCAGATGGGGAATCTTTTTTGTGGGATGGGGCAGAGCTTTGTCGGCGGATCGAGTTTGCGATGATTGGGCTTGATCTTGAATTATCAAAAGAGGCGATTGAAGGAGAGCTCCGACGGTCACTTTATTCTGATATGTCTGCTGAGGACTTGAAGAAGACGATCATTTTAAATGCGAAAGCGTTGATCGAAAAGGATGCAGATTTTGCTAAATTTGCCGCGCGCATTCTTTTGAGCTATATTTACGAAGAGGTTTTGGGCTGGGATATCGTTCGTCATGGGGTGGGGCAGCTCAAAGAGTTTCATGTCCGTGGGTTCCGTCAGTATTTGGAGCGCGGGGTTTCTATCGACCGCGTGTCCAAGGAGTTATTAAATTATAATATCGAACGCTTGGCGGAGTCATTGGACCCTTCTGCGGATCTTGATTTTGATTATTTAGGGATTCAGACCCTTTACGATCGGTACCTCATTGTTGATAAGACGAGTTCATCCCACCGCCGGCTAGAGACTCCTCAATTTTTTTGGATGCGTGTTTCGATGGGCTTATTTCATGCGGAAAAAGCATCACGAGAGGAATGGGTGATTCGTTTGTATAACTTATACAAGAGTCGTCGTTTTTGTTCGTCTACACCTACTCTTTTTAATGCGGGCACGCCTCACCAGCAGCTCTCTTCTTGTTATCTTTACTCTGTTCAAGATAGTTTGGAGAGTATTATGATCCGCGGTATTGCGGAAAACGCCTTTTTGGCTAAATGGGCCGGGGGCCTTGGGGGTAGTTGGACGGCTGTGCGTGGCACAGGGGGATATATTAAAGGCACCAATGGCGAAAGCCAGGGCGTTATTCCTTTCTTAAAGATCCACAATGATCAATTGGTGGCTGTGAACCAAGGAGGGAAGCGCCGCGGGACAGGCTGTGCTTATTTGGAGACATGGCATAACGATATCGTTGATTTTCTTGAACTACGCCGGAATACGGGGGATGATCGTCGCCGTGCGCATGATATGAACACGGCGAATTGGATTCCCGACTTGTTTATGAAGCGTTTAGAGGCCCGGCAAGAGTGGACTCTCTTTCGGTCAAACGAGGTTTCAGATTTGCACGAGCTTTATGGCCAAGCCTTTGAGGAGCGTTATGTTCATCATGAGGCCCGGCATGAGCGGGGGGAGATTTTTGGGCAAAAAATCCCAGCGGTTGATCTTTGGCGGAAGATGCTGTCTCTCTTATTTGAGACAGGGCATCCCTGGATTACGTTTAAAGACCCTTGCAATATTCGTAGCCCGCAAGATCACGTCGGGGTGATTCATAGCTCCAATCTCTGTACAGAAATTACACTTAATACAGGGGTAGATGAGACTGCAGTCTGCAATTTAGGCAGTGTTATCTTGGATGCGCACTTAAAAGAAGATGGAGCGCTGGATTTAGACCGTTTAAGGGAGACTATCCACGTGGCCATTCGGGCCCTGGATAATGTTATTGATATTAATTTTTATCCAACGCAGGCGGCGGATACTTCTAATCGTCGGCATCGCCCTATTGGCTTGGGGGTCATGGGGTTGCATAATGCCCTTTATAAAAAACGGATCCCTTTTGCGTCTCAGGCTGCTGTTGAGTTTAATGACGAGTTTATGGAGGCTATTGCCTATTTTGCTTATGAGGCCTCGAGCGATTTGGCCGCTGAGCGGGGGAGCTATAGTACCTTTAAGGGCTCTAAGTGGGACCGTGGCCTTTTACCACCCGATACCGTCGATCTTTTGGAAAAAGAGCGGGGCTTGCCAATTAACGTCCCGCGTGGGGGCAAGCTGGATTGGGCGCCGCTGCGGGCAAAAATTCAAAAGCAGGGCATGCGCAATAGTAATGTCTTGGCCATTGCGCCTACGGCTACTATTTCCAATATTATGGGGACAACCCCTTGCATTGAGCCTTCTTACAAGAACTTGTATGTGAAGAGCAATTTATCCGGAGAGTTTATTGTTTTTAACCCACACCTTGTACGCGAACTGAAGGCGCGTGGGCTTTGGGACGCTGCAATGGCCGAGTCTATCAAGTATTTTGATGGGGATTTGGGCCATATCGAAGCCATTCCGGAGGATTTAAAGCAGGTTTATGCCACGGCTTTTGCGGTGCCTTACGAATACGTTTTAGCCGCTGCAGCGCGTCGGCAAAAGTGGATTGATCAATCGCAATCCGTTAATTTGTTCTTGGCTGAGCCTGATTTAAAGGCGCTTTCACACATGTACCGGGCCGCCTGGCATCATGGCTTAAAGACGACTTATTATTTACGCACGATGGGGGCCTCTAATATTGAAAAAGCCACGGTCAGCGTAAAAAAGGAAACGCGAGGCCTTATGGGGCAAGCTGCTGCAGAACTTGCAGCCGAAACCGAGCGCGTTCGGATCTGTAGCCTAGATGCCATGCTTAACGGCGGGGAGTGTGAGGCTTGTCAGTAGGCGAGCTCTTCTTTATTGAAATTAAACTCTCTGCATGCTGTTTTTTCTAAGTGTTGAAAGAAGTCTATTGAAGTTTCGGAAAGGCTTCATTAGTCAGGGTTCATGAATGAGTATGCAGCTGAGTTAACTAAAATCGCAGACCGTAAGGCTGGCTTTCGGCAAGCCCTGGAGGCGTGGGTAGCTGCTAATAGGCAGGCCCAGCAATCCAACAAGCATGGGCCAATTGTTTTAGAGATTGGCTCTGGGCACGGGCATTTTTTAACAGCCTATGCCCAGGCACACCCTCAGTCGCATTGTCTGGGGGTAGATTTAATGGCCAGTCGCTTGGTGCGGTCAGAAAAAAAGAAGGTGCGGTTGGGGCTTGAAAATCTTTCTTTTATGAAGGCTGAAGCGGCCGAGTTATTAGACTCTTGGCCCGAAACGGTCTTAATTGATACCGTTTATATTTTGTTTCCTGATCCTTGGCCCAAGCGGCGTCATCATAAAAATCGGCTTATTCAGCCCGACTTTTTGACATTGCTGGCTTCGCGGATGGCACATGGAGGTCGTCTTTATTTTAGGACGGATGATACCGGATATTTTAACTGGGCCCTATCCTATGTTAAAAACCATCCTTCTTGGGGCTACCTTGCGGCCGCTTCTTGGGGTTTTGAAATGAAGACCGTTTTTGAGTCTAAGGCTACGGCCCATCAGTCTTTAATAGCGGAGCGCCTTGCTTCAGTCGCTTAACTTTTTCTTCTCGTGCTTATAAGATAAGGCGTTAAACAGTTGCTCGGGGGTCTTTAATCGCACTTTTATTGACTTGAGGATTGACGAATGCCTTTTCCGTCTTCATCTCCAAAGCATATTAGTGATTATAGGAATGCCTGCCAATCGCACCCATCGTTATTTTTCTCTATTAAGCTGGTTTACTGGCTTTTTATTTCTGCTTGCACCCCAGGCTCTTGCCAGCGAGGGCGGGGTGAGTCCCGCGGCTTATCACTTATTTAAATTAGGCGATATTGCTATCAC
>JANYEO010000250.1 GCA_025363025.1 Opitutia bacterium | reverse complement strand
GTAGAATTTTTAAACGGGAAGGGGGCTTTTACGCTCTACGTGCTCCATTTAAAAAGTAAGCTTGAAACAAAGGGAATGTCTATTACCGCGGAGCGTCGCCGGGGGGAAGCCTTGGCCATAAGGGACGTTATCATTAAAGCCCAGTCTCCCTCCACCGCCCCTCGTTATTTAATTGTGGGGGATTTTAATGAGGCCACCCGCCATCCGCCTGTTCAGCTTTTTCTAAAAAAAGGGGAGACTCCCCTCGCTCGCCTTCTTTCCGTAGCGGATAGTAGGGGAGAGGCCTGGACGCATCGGTATAACTATGAAGACGCTTATACGCGAATAGATCATATCCTCGTTTCCCCAGCCCTGTGGCCTGTTGTACGCGGAAGCAAGGGGGTTATTGCAGATCAGCCAGCCGTATTTCAAGCAAGCGATCATCGCCTCATTTATGTTGATTTAGATGTATAAAAACTAGTTTTCCAAAAAAGCTTGCATTTGTAGCAAAGTCAGGCACGATCCCCAGTCTCCAAACCATTAACTCTTTCAAACTCTGCACGTTCCATGGGCAATCTTAAAAAGAAGCGCCGTCTTCAGATGAATAAACACAAGCGCCGTAAACGCTCGCGATCCAATCGCCATAAGAAGCGGGTACGGTAGTATATTGGTAGCTATGCTATCAACAGAAAGGGCTCTTCACAACGAAGAGCCCTTTCTGTCATTTTGTCTTGAGGCAGTTTTAATGACTTTTGCTTTCAAAGGCTCAAAAGCAAACACCCCTTAATGCTTTGATTTTTCGAGGATTACGAGCGAGACGCACCTAATCCTACTTTAAGTAGGTGCGTACGTCGAACGCAGTAAGCGCGGAAAAGAAAAGCATTAAGGCGTATTAGGTGCAGCCTCCGCATGCACCGGTCCTGCACTAGGCGCATTCGCTTGGCGGATAAAGATAGCCTCGGATATCTTGGTAAAAGCGTTTTGATAAAGGGTAGGGTTTAGAACCGGTTTATCCTTGGTACTCGTTTGCCCATAGGCGGTAGAGCTGTGGGTACAGTTAACAAAGTTTAAGCGGATGCTGGCCTGCGTTGGATTCAATTCTTCAATAAAAGCCGTTGCCCGGGTAACTTGAGTGGCCACAGCGGGTCCTCCGGAGGAGTAGCCACCGCCGTAATTCATACTTCCTAAAACCCCGAAAAAAGCAGCCAGATGGTTTTCGTCATTATCCCCTTGGTTCGTGGGGCTTTGAGCCGTAATAAATCCGGTTTCAAAATCAGCCGATTGAATGGTATACCCAAGATCCTGGAAGACAGACATCGTGGCCGCAAAAGCAATTTTCTTTGAGGCTTCTACGGTTTGTTTTTGAAAAGCTTGTATTTCAAGGCTTGTCGGCTGAGGTTGAGGCTTTGCAGTCTCACAGCCTACAAAGCCCAGTAAACATATTGCAGAAAAGCCTACAGGCGTTATATAGCGTTTCATAATAACCTAAATTGAATATCAAAAACCAACCTCTTAGAAGCTAGAAGAGAAGCTATTAAAGTCGGATACTTTTTTCTCTGTATCGAATTTGATAATAAGCGTCATCGTGCGAGAGGATTGTTCAAAGCCGGATTGGCTCTGGCTTGCTCCGACTAAAATGAGCCAAATACCTCCCCCGCTGGAGCTAGAAGAGGCCACGGTTGCATTTTTTTGATACGTCCATACTTCTTGGCCAGATGCATCAATGGTCGTAATATTAGGCGCTCCAAAGGTTTGCAGCACTTCTGCCTGAGTGGTCACCCCTTTTTTTAATGTAAGCTGCACATTGCCATGGGTAAGCGGGTTTTTTGTCGTAGGCTCAATCGAGCTAGGCTTGTTTTGGCAGCCAGATAGGCAGAGTAAAGCGGTTAGGCTTAAGCAGGCGACCGAAGCAGATAAGGAAATTTTCATAGACTGTTATATGTGAGGATGATGATGAAACATAGAATCTAAAATATTAAAGCAGATGCAATTTCTTTTTATCATAAAAAGACGGCTGCACCCTTAACCTTTGGGTATCGTAACCGGAGGGGCTTCTCCGTTTAGAAGGGCATGATAAATCTTGTTAGGCTTGTGCGGTAAAAAGGCCTGGGCGTCAAAGTGTCGTTTTTTTAGCGCAGCGGGGCCGTAATGGTAAGCGGCCGCTAAGTTGGCATAAGAGAAGGCATTATGTTTCTCTAAAAAATGGCGACAATGCTGCAAATATTTTAGGCCCACATGCACATTCATCCGCCAATTCCACGCATGCCGGTAGGATTCTGGGCTTACATCTTCCCACGCAGCGCGGGATAGTTGCATCATCCCTCGTGCATGAAAGGTAAAGGCATTCGGGCGCAGGCTGCTCTCAGCCATAGCAATGGCATAAACAAAATGAGGGTCTAGGTGGTATGCTGGCGCTTTGGTTCGGACGTATTTCCAGACCTCTTCTTGGCTAGGTTTAAAGCCCGGTGGCGGCACATACCCACTGAGGTAGCCTGCTAAAACGACTAGTAATGCGGTTATAGCGCTAAATTTAACCCAATATCTAACATTACCTAAAGAAGCCTTTCTGCGTCTGTGCGGCATAAACAAGGGGTAGTGTGTGTGCTGTTATAGCTTAGCGTTTATACAGGTTTTAAAGACTTCTGGCAAGGGGGCTTCTGCGACAAATTCGCCTTCTTTAGGCAAAGGCAGGCTCACGATTGTAGAATGTAGAAAGAGTCGTTTTTCTCCCGTAGCCTTTTCAAATTCACGATTTTTGGGAAAGTCTCCATAAGTTTTATCTCCCACAATCGGCGCATAGTGCAAATGGCATTGCACACGCAACTGGTGTGTGCGGCCCGTAATGGGGCATAGCTTTAGCAAAGAGACATTGAGGTCGGCATTTTTTTTAACCACTTGGTGCATGGTTTTGCAAACAATACCTTTGTTGGGGCCGGTACGGGTACGTAGCTCACTGTGTTTGCGCTCTGTAATTAAACGGTCGGACCATTGCTTAGGTTGAACTGCCGGGCAACCATGCACAATAGCATGATAAGTTTTATTAACGAGGCCTTGTTCAAACGCTTCCCGCACATAGGTGGCGATTTTCGGATTTAACCCAATCAAAATAACGCCTGAAGTAGGGGAGTCTAATCGGTGAAGCAAGTAGAGGAGTTGCCCTTCCCAAATATAGGCTTCTTTTTCCTCATTATAAGGTGCGTTTAAAAGAGCCCGTGGGTTAGCTTTTTCCGTATTCGGATGGGCGAGGACGCCTTCGGGTTTCTCCAAAGCGATGAGCCCCGCTTTATCTTCGGCTAAGATGCGGACGTTAGGGCCAAGTGGAAGTGCTCTCATTTTTAATAGGTAAAGTGAATTTTAATCATTTGGGCGTCTCCCAGTGTTTTTACCATGTCTTCTGACCAATTACCGAAGGGAGCGCGAGAAAGAATGGCATCTTTGCAAAGATTAAGTGCCATACCACTGGTGGTAGATTGGTCAATATTGAGCTGCACCACCTGTCCTTGCTCGTTAATGATAAAGGAGATCATCGCGTACGTCCCCCTATCAGGCAGCATACGGCTAGACTCTCGGCACATAAGTGTCCACTGGGTCCCAATGGCTTCGATAAGGCGTTGGAGGTAGTCTCCATATTGGGTAAAACGGGCATCCACGGCACGTGCCCCCATGCGGTTTGTCCCGCCTTGAAAGTTTTTAATAGGGCCTTGTACCCCTGTCATGCTGACTTTGGGTCGTGGGGTCGTCGGAGCAGGGCGAGCCATTGGTTTGAGTGGCTGAGGTTTTTTAGTGAAATTCCCCGTATCATCATCTTTCAGCGGTGGTGTGTCTTGTGCCTGGTTATCAACGGCAGCTGTTTGTTGTTCACTGGGCGTCTCCGCCATTTCAACCGGCATAGGGGGAGGGGTTAATTCAGCGTTACTAGGGACGATTTTGTGGGCATTTATTTCTCCTTTGAGTTCCGTTGGCAGTAAGTCCATCGCGTCTAAAAGGGGTTTTTCTTGAGCTGCTTGTTGGTTTTGGGAAGAAAAAAACGGAGTAGGCTGCTCGGGCACTTCATCTGGGGCCGCTGCATTAGTTTCGATAAAAAGATCTTCTTGCTCTGAGGGGAGGATTTCCACCTCTAGCGCTTTTTTTGGCATAATAACCGCACTCGGGCTAAAATGTGAAGGGAGGATTAAAAAAAGCAGGATATGGATGAATACGGTAAAACAGATCCCTACCGCAATCGGCCCTTTCGCCAGTTCAGCGCTAGGATCAATCTCACCTCCCGTGTTTTGCCCCGGCAAGGGGAGGGGCCACTGGGAGGGTTTGCGGACACGGCGATTAGTACGCGCCGTTCTGGCTATAGATTGAATGTTCACGGTAATGCTTTAAAATACAGCTTCCGAAATTAATAATAAAGAAGCAATCCTCGCACGCTTTTTTATTGATATTGTAATAATATTTACATAGCTTAATTCCTGGTAAATTTATAACCTTGATATTCAATGCGTTCTCATTCTTTTCTGCGTTTGTTCATTAAAATTGGGCTGCTAAGCCTTAGCTTATTATTACCAGCGAGTACTTGGGGGATGTTGCCCAGCGGCCACCAAAACGAAGGCGGCTGGGGGATTACGACTACCGTTGCCTTGGCCTTGGCCCGTACCGGTTGGGATGCCTTGCACCAGGCTATCAATAGGGCACATGCCCTTGTATTTGGCACCCCACAAACCCCACAGACTGAAATTAACATCATAGCAGAAGAAGAAGTCATCCCTGCTGATGAAATCATTAATCCTATCCCTGCTCAATCCCCGTTAGAAGAAGCTCGCGTCGCTGCTCAAGCAAAACTTGACGAAGAAGCCCGTCTTAAAGCAGAGCAAGCAGAAGCTAAAAAACAACGTCTATTAGAAGCAAAAGCCAAGAAGATCGAGGAGGCTCGTCAGAAGGCTTTAGCTGCTCAAAAAATTAAAGAAGAAGCCCGGGCGCGTGAACAAAAACGTCTTAATCGTTTATTTGCTATTTTTATAGGAACTCAACCCGTAGGCACAACAAGGCAGGTTGGCCTTGCAAACGGCGAAGCCTTTTTTGGAATGACATTCGATACTTTTCTCTCAGAATATGCTGACTTTCTAAACGAAGCTTTGGCTGAATTTATGGCTGCTGGCGAAAATTTAGAGCCGGAAGCCACCCGTAACGCCAGGCGCGAGGCCGCTGGCATCATTCGTAACGCGCTCAAAAATCAGTTTGAAGCTCGCAAAGCCGAAGCTGCTCAAGCCTTAGCCGAGGCAGAAGCCATCCGCCAAACCCAAATCCAAGTCCAGATAAGAGAAACCGCATCTCGGCAGTATGATCTTCAACTTCAGCGGCTATTATTGCCTGGGGATGAAAACTATTTAGGGCGCGGCACTAGAGCTTATTTTAATCAGCTATTTCAAGGACAAGCGGCAACGGCAATTATTCCAAACGACCAACTAGACATTGCCCTTGCCAATTTCCAACGCATAGAACGCCATCTTTTTATTGATAGAGAAGACGGCTCTCCGGAGCGCGTCCCTAATGTCCTGGCTCCGCTTTTACCAATCAATCGCATTCTCATTGCCCGTTTTTATGCTGAAGCCGAAGCCTTTGTTTCTCATGTACCGCATAATTATTCACAAGAAACCTTTTTAACTAATATACGGGACTTCCTCCGCGCATTGGCAGCCCATATAAATCAATCCCCCACGCAGGTTGTTGTAGGTCATAATTGGTTGTTCGATCGTCAGATGGTTGCCTACCAGGCTGCTTTAGGGCTTAGAAAAGCCACGAGACTTCAAAGCTTTGGAGAACATTTCTCAAATACATTTTGGACATTTGAAGTTCTACAAGACTATTTAAAACGATACTTTAGGCCTTCAGTCTTTCAGAAATTAGAAGAAATAATTACTATTGCATTAGATCGAGCAAAAAACCCTTCACCAGATCTTAAGGATGATATCCCCCTCTCTGTTAATTCCAATCCTAATGCTGAGTTCAAGCATGAATCTATGAATGAGAGTGAAGATACCTTCCTGTCTCAATCAGCGGCCCCCATTAATTCATTTCCTTTCGCTGTTTCAGCCCTGCGGGGGATTACTTCTCACTTATCGGCTAATGATCAAACAGCCTTGCTCAAGTGGGTTAAGGGGCGTGGGCAAGCTACATACTCTCATTTGCACTCATTAGAAGAGGTTGTCTCTTTGCGTCAACAGTTTTTTGATAACCCAGATCTTTTCCCTTTTTATTTAACTCCAGAAGGTTATTTTAACCCTGACCATTGTTTTAAGTTATTTAAGGGCTTTAATTCGATGATAGGGAAAGCCTGCTTATGCCCTATTTATTTACCTAAAACGTATGCTAATAACAACCATGCTTGTTTATGTGCGGAGGACCCCCAGTCATGCCTTCAGGCAGACCGTTTTGCCTTAGCAATGATGGTCGCAGGCATAGCCCTCGAAGCAAACGCTGCTTGCAATCAATTTACAGCTGAAGAATGGGCCCAGGCTTTAGATTCTGCTAAAAAAGATGAACCTATTTTGAATAGCTCCGAAGCCCTTCCTTTTTTAAGTGATTTAAGTGATGATCAATGGGCCTTGATTCACTCTGATGGTATAACAGAAGCCGATCTACGTGCATCTATTAAAATCGAAGGTGAACGCGAGGCGCATTTGAAAAACCTCCAGAGTCCACGTGCCATGCATGCCTTAGCTGTAGCCGCTGCACAGTTTTTAAACCATTTTCCAAATGAATGGTTAACCTATGGTAATCTAAAGATTGTGCGTAATTATTCCAATAATCATGGACCTGTAGTCCAAATCCAAATATTAAAATTAGATGGCGATGAGGCTAGCAACGTACCTGAAAGCTTCATTGTAATGAATACTATCGTTCAAGAGGGGGTTATTTATAATAGCCTAGAAGACCGATTGGCTCAACTGGTTGAAACACATCCCGAATTTGACGAGGCTTTGCGTCTTGCCAAAATTCGCCTTGGCAAACGCCCCGCACCATCAACGCCGCGCCCAAGATACCAATCTTCACCAGCACAATTCCATCCATATGATTCATCATCATCTTCTAGCTATAATCAAATACAAGATGATGATGACGATGTTTAATGCTTAAAAAATGCATTAAGTCACGTGTTCGATCGTATCTAGTAAAAAGCCCCCCACTTGAGCATCCCACAGGGTTTTCATAACACCCCCTTAAAAAATGCTATACTCCTATCCCTAATTATTCCACCATTGGCGGCAGAGCATATCTCTTCTGATGCGCGCCTTCAAAGCTACTATAGAGCTGAAAAAATTTAAGCGTTGATCGCCAGCATACCAGGAGTTTTAAATTCAAAACACTCCTGCTAGCATTAAAACTATCGATAACGACTTTACTGTATCATAATTTTTAGCCATAGCCAGCTAAAATCATTTTATTATATTACACCCCTATAGGAGCATATTGTGTGCATTGATCATAACTCGTTGATTTGCAATAATGGAATTTTTCGCACAATACATATTATGTCTAATGTTGGAATGGGGTGCAACAATATTTTTGCAGCAGCCCTTTACAAAGGTTTAATACACCTGTGTACGATTAAACTTACGCCTACACTTACCGCTCTTTCGCACGGATATCTAAAAGGGCTTTAATATCCGATAGTCCTATCTTCGCATTAGCCTCACTGCTGGCTTCGAGGAGGTCTTTAAGTAAGGTAGATTTTACGGCCTGTAGCGCCATTACTTTTTCCTCCACCGTACTAGCCGTGATCAGCTTAATACTTGTCACCACTCGGTGCTGGCCAATCCGATGGGCCCGGTCCGTCGCTTGGGCCTCAACAGCTGGGTTCCACCAAGGGTCGTAATGGATGACGGTATCCGCACCCGTTAAATTAAGCCCTGTCCCCCCTGCTTTTAATGAAATAAGAAATACGGGGATCTCCGGCGTGTTATTAAACTCATCACAAACAGCCAAACGATCTTTTGTTTGCCCATCCAAATAACAATAACGTACACCGGTACTCTCGAGCTCCTCTTTCAGTAATGTCAGCATCGATACGAATTGGGAGAATACCAAGATGCGGTGGTCTCCATCTATCGCTTCTGCTAAAATTTCGCGGAAGGCCCGTAGCTTAGTCGAGTCTTCTGCTTGGGCCTTGGGTTCTAAAATGCGTGGATCCGCACATACTTGACGCAGACGCAGCAGCTGATTCATCGCCGCCATCCGCACTTGGCTTTCGGGGACACCTGCATATTCTAGATGTGCAATTTCGGCCTCTGTCTTTTGTTGAATCTCCTTATAAAGCGCCAGTTGGGCGGGTTCCAGGGAACAATAAACAACTTGCTCAATTTTTTGAGGCAGCTCTGGAGCTACTAATGCTTTTGAACGGCGGAGGATGTACGGGGCGGCTTGGCTACGCAGGCGGCCATCATACCATTCCCTCTCATCTGCCCGTATAGACGAAGGCAAGCGCGTCAAGTAACCCGGCATCAGGAAGTCGAAGAGCGAGCGCAAGTCGTCCAAACTATTTTCAAGCGGGGTCCCCGTTAGCAAAAAGCGCGCCTCAGAGCGTAACATCCGCAACGCTTTAGCATTACGCGTTAAGCGGTTTTTAACATGCTGGGCTTCGTCTCCTATAACGGCAGCAAAAGGAATGTTTTGGAATAACTCCAAATCGCGCGTTAAGGTAGAGTAAGATGTAATAATGATATCATACCGTCCAAAATCCTCAATCGTCATTAACCGATCATCCCTGTGATGGACAAAGGTCATCAGCTCGGGTGTAAAAGTATGGGCTTCTCTTCGCCAATTTTCAACTAAGCCTGCAGGGCTTACCACCAATGTAGGACCTTTCTCGGGTGATTCTTTGCGGATGGCACTCAAAAGAGCCAAGGCTTGTACGGTTTTGCCTAGGCCCAT
>JANYEO010000178.1 GCA_025363025.1 Opitutia bacterium | reverse complement strand
GCGGACAAAGCCCATGTTAAAATTATTCGACGAGACCCGGTGGATGATCAAAAGCAAAAGACGATCGTTGTTAACGTTGAAGTCATTATGGAGAAAGGGAAACGGAACCTCGATCAAGCACTGGAAAATGAAGACGTAGTGATTGTTCCCGAGAAATGGTTTAACTTCTAAAAGCCAAAGATAACGTGGCTTAATTTTGTAATTACCCCAACCTATTATTTTTATGGCTAAACTTATTCCTCCTCCTGCCCCTATGATGGCGGTTTCAGAGGCTGCGCCCCAGGTAGATTGGGCCGAGGTCTTTTTCTCTCGAATATTTTTAGCAAAAGTATTGCTGTCCCGTTTTTGGTGGGTGGTTTTGTCAACTGTAAGCTTAGGTTTGTCGATACAGGCTTATCGCGCTTTTACAAGCCCTCCGGAGTATTTATCAAGTGCTCAGATGATTGTGAGTGGGCGTATGTCTTTGCCTGATGGAACGATGTATAGCGAAGAGTTATCTAATTTTTATGGGACTCAAATTGCTTTAATGAATTGTGCCCAGGTGCGCGAACGTGCAGCGGCACGGGTACAATCTTTACGACCAGAGCTAAAGCCTGTTTTTGTTAATGTTAATGTAAGGCAAGGGCTGAATACCAGCGTGTTTATGTTTGGGGCTGTAGGGGTAGAGCCAGAATATACACAGGCTTATTTGGATGCGATGATGCATGAATATTTGGCTTTTAAACGTCAAATGCGTTCTGAAACAGCGGACAGAACCTTTATGGCGATTAATGAAGAAGTCATTGATCTTCAAAATAAAATTGAGCAAGGTGAAAACGAGAAAGTTGATTTTCAAAAACAAAACAACGTTGTTTTCATTCAACAACAAGGTGAGCAACTGGGCAGTTATTTGACTCAAGTAACACAGCAATTGTCAGCTGCTCGTACACAGTTACGCTTCATTGAATCGCTGAAAATTGATTCGTTGTCGAATAATGAGGGCGAAACAGCGGCTGTTAATATTGAATTGTTGGGAGTAGGGAAGGATTTTCTCGAAACAAAAGAAAAGCTGAATCAATTGAGAGCAGAGCGGGATGAAAGCATTACTTATATGAAGCCCAACCATCCGCGCTTGGCAGAACTTTCTCAAGAAATTGAGCGCGAAGAAAATTTGCTGAATATTTATCGTCGTCAATCTTTAGCGCGTTTAAAAGAAAAGCAACAGTCTCTTGTCGCACAGATAGAAAATTTAGAATCTGTTATTGAGCAACAGCAAGTATATGCACTGGATTACAGCCGCCGTTTGGCAGAGTTTGAGCGCGTTAATTCCAGGTTGGAGCGGCAAAAAAAGGTGTTAGACCAGCTGCTTTCTTCTATCCAGTCGATCAATTTAAACCTTAATGTTGATCAAGAGAGTGTTTCGATTATGCAAGATGCAACGCTTGCAATGCCTGCGCCGAGTGGGCTTATAAAGCAATTGCTCATTGGGGCGATAATGGGCATCTTTATTGGTTCTGGTATTGTAATATTGATTGCAGTTATAGATGGGCGTATTGTTTCGATCGAAGATATTAGTCGCCGTTTTGAAGAGCCGGTAATGGGGATTGTCCCTTGGCAGCGAGGCGCTGATAAACGCGATGCGCTACTGCGGCCTAATGATACGCGTATTATGTTAGCGGAGGCTTGTCGTAATGTGCGTTCTTCGCTCTTATACTCTGAGCAGGCTGGAGAAAGGATTCGCGTTTTTCTCATTACGAGCTCTGCCCCGAGTGAAGGTAAATCTACCATTTCAGGCCAGTTAGCGGCTACGTTTGCTTTTACATCTGCCAAGGTATTGTTTGTCGATGCAGATTTACGCCGTGGGCGCCAACACAAAGTTTTTGAGGTTGAGCAATCCCCCGGTTTTTCTGAACTTTTGCAAGGGAATGCCACGTTTGATGAGGTACTGCGGAAGACTGAAACGAAAGGTTTAGACTTTATCCCAGCCGGTAGCTTCCCCGATAATCCTGGAGAGTTGCTTATTAGCCCTGCGTGTAATAGCTTTCTTGCGGCTGCACGGCGGCGGTACGATTATGTTATTTTTGATACGGCACCGATTCTTGCGAGTGATGATACTTCTAGTTTTGCCACTAAAATGGATGGGGTACTCTTTGTTGTACGCTCTGCCTTTAGTCGGGCGCGGCATGTGCAGTTATCTATGCAAAGCTTGCTGCTTCGCCAGGCAAAGGTATGCGGTTTTGTCTTGAATGGCTTTGATTCTCGTGGTCCTGGATACTACTATTACAAGTATAGGGATTATTATTCAACCCCACGGACGGCTCCAGAAGCGGGGGGGATTATTCCGTCTCCTCCCACTGGGAATGGTGTAGGCTCTGCAGTACCTTTTGCTAGTCGCGTGGATCGGGCTCCAACATCAAGCCCTGTTCGGCGGCGTGGTAATACGCGTCGGTTGAAAGGAGAGGAAGAGGGCGACGATAATTAACCCTGTACGCTGCCATAGTTGGTTTCGAATGATTATGGCAGCAGTTTTTCAATAATTTCAGGCTTCATGGATTCATCTTCATCTCATACAAGTAGCCATCGAGGGCATCGTCATGGGCAGCACCGTGATGATAGTTTTAGGCTGCAACGCACGCCTCTTGTCTTTATTCCGATTGCACTGGGAGGGTTGATTTTGCTGCAAGGAGGGCAGCTTGTTGGAGTTCAGGGGTTTGCGCTTTTTGTGATAGGGTTTTTTCTTTTATTTAACCCACCTCAAGTGGGGATGGGTAAGGTAGGGGATCAGGCCCTTATGGCCTTGGCTCTTTTGCCGCTTTTAGCATTTTTGCCGGCGGTAGTTGTCCCTCATGGGGCTTGGAGGGATTTGGCCCTTAATCAATTTAATATAGCCCTGCCCTATACGGTTGCGCCCGATTTGCATGTATTACTTGAGTGGATTTGTTGGACGTGGGGGGTATGGGGAGCGTTTTACCTATTTATAAATATAAATCCAACGCATGGAGAGCGGCGGTTTTTACTCGCAGAGTGGGTGCTTATAACTTTTCTTTTGGCTTTAGGTGTTTTAATTGGAAATGCCAAGGGGGTTAAGTACGCTTTAGTACCGGATGCCCGCGTTTTTAGTTATTTTCCTAGTCGAAATCAAACGGGGACTATTTTATTTTTAGGCGGTATTATTTCGTTTGGGTTTGCGGTCGAAAGAGTGCTTAAGCGCCGTATATTGAAGGCTTTTATCTTTGGAGTGCCGGTTTTAGTCCTTTTTGCGGCTACGGTAGGTACTAATTCGCGTGCGGCAGCTGTACTTTTTGGCGCGGGGTGTATGCTGGTTCTCTTTTTTAAAATTCGAGACTGGAAGGGGCAGCTTGTGCTTCAAGTGGGGGTACCTTTATTAGTGGGCATGGGAAGCCTCTTTGTGTTGATGGGCGGGGATGTTCAGCGTCTTTTAAAGTTTTTTCAATCGGGTGATTTTCGCTTTATGCTTTATTGGGATACCCTGCATTTAGTGGGGGCGCATCCTTTGACGGGGGTAGGTTTGGGTAATTTTGCCAATATCATTCCTTT
>JANYEO010000243.1 GCA_025363025.1 Opitutia bacterium | reverse complement strand
TGCACAGACACGGACAACGGGGTCGATGGGATGAGATGAGAGCTGAAGCCAGGGCAACGTAATAAAGAAAAATAAAAGAAAATTAGGAGAGGGGGGAAGTATAAAAAAGTCAAGAAGTTGGACGGCCTCTGTTTGCAGAAGGAAACCCGCTGCACACGGATCCTGTTTCCAACGGTACCGTGGAAACGCATACCCCGTACAGGCGGACGCAATCACGCAGGGAGGCTTTATGGTAGTGTGGGCCGATAAATTAGTGTGTGTAACCACACGAAAATAGTCTAAACAATAGAAATAAGTTGAAAATTTTCACAGGTTGAATTTATTCTCGATTTAAGCTTATCATCTTTGCTTAGTTCCCGAATGCTTAAGCCTTAGCCCCCTCGCGCAGTAATAAAAGCCAACGCTACCACAACCCCATGGTTTGTTTTCGCCTACATGGGGAATGCGTTTCACCTATGCCATTGCCACGGGGGGGAGGGGGCGAGAACACTGGGGCCAAAGAAGGAGTTCGAACCCCGGAGAGAATTTTCTTTTGCCGGTGGGGGTTAGCTTGACGGGAGAGGGGAACACACCGGGGCCGAAGGCCCCGGTCACGGTGAGTGAAAAACCGGGGCCGAAGGCCCGGGCCACGGGAAAGGGAACACCGGGGCCGAAGGCCCTGGTCACGGTGAGTGAAAAATCGGGGCCGAAGGCCCAGGCGCACGGGCTCTGTTTTCAACGGGTTCTAAAAAGTCTAGCTTAGCAGTAGACAGCTAGCGGGCCGGGACCACTAGCTGGTCCTAAAATTGCTAAGGGTCCTGAACCGGGCGTGAGCACGGGTAGGCTTCTAGTCTACTATTAATATAAAAAACTGGCGTCCTGCTCCTCTGCGAAACCCCTTCCGCAGGCTGGCGCTCAACGGTTCTATATATTTTCGCACATTCTAAGCACAATGGCGCACTCAGTTTTTCGAAAAAATGCTGCACACCCCTCTGAAAATGGGTTTGAAGTTGGAAAAATGTCCTATAAAGAGTATATCGAGAAATAGCTGTACGCTCTTCATCCGTGTGTGTGGCGCAGAGGGTACGGCGCCGGACTTCGGCCGAGGAGGTCGTGGGTTCGGCCCCAAAAACGGTAACAAGGGTATATCATTAGAAATAGGTGTAAATAAGGCAAATTGTGGATGGATTACGATTCGTGTGGTATCGTGAGTGGGGTGGTTGACAAACGGAGGCCTGGGGTTGAAGTGAGAGTTCGGTCCCCACAGAGAATTAATTTTGGAAAAAATTTCAAAAAAGGTGGAAATTAGGATAAACTGAGAAAAATCACTGGCACCTGTTTCCCGTGAACCGAACCTCCCGACCAGTGATGAACACCCCCGTGAATACGGCAGTGAATCACGGCCGTATTTACCCCGTATCACGGCACGGGGTTCCCATCCAGCAACCCCGTGATTTTTTCGTGATTTTCCCGTGATTTTCCCGTGACTTCCCCGTAATTTCCCCGTGATTTCCCCGCGATTGCGTACGTAACCGTCAATTAACGTCACACAAATTGAAACTGAAATGGATACGGCGAATGTCGATTCGGTACAGATTGAATCATCGCAGCCAACGACCACTGATGGCAAGGTAAGCCCGTTCGCGCAATAATGACAGCAGCACACAGATTAGTCTGAGCCGACGATTTGCTCATGTAATCAAGTGTGCGCCGCAGCCGGTGAGGGATGCGTTGAAGACACTGAAAGATTGAGTCGTGAAGCCAGTCGAAGTCGATTCGTACTTCTCAATAAACGGTGTCGGTGCTAGCGAACAAATCGTATCATCGATCGTATCGTCATATTTCGATGAAATGAGTGAAACTCGCATATTTGGCCTAATTTGTCAATATTTGGCCATATGGAAATCACGGGATAATCACAGAATAATCACGGGGTAATCACCGGTACGGTACGGGGTTCTCGCGGCACGGGGATTCACGGGGTAATCACGGGGTCCTATCATTTTTTGACCTATTTGTTCATCACTGCTCCCGGCACACGTTCTCTGTATTCGACGGGAAAGGGGGTAAACACCGAGGCCGAAGGCTCCAGTGCTTACCCATCTCCACTCATCATTTGCGGTGCATAAGGAAAATTGAGTTAAAATTGAGGTTCGCGTGGTACAGTGGATAGGATACTTGACAAACGGTGGTGCTCTATGGGGCGGGTTCGGCGCCGGCGCACGGGCCCTTTGTTCAACGGGAGAGGGGAACACCGGGACTCTTCACGGGTACGAATCCCTTCTTCTGGAGTTTCGGTTTTGCCGACTGGAGTGGTGAGGGAGAAAGTTTGGATTAGCTTGCATCGGCCGACGCTCATAATAAACTAAAGAAAATAGGAAAAAATCGGGGAAATAAAAAAAACAGGGGGTCGAACGGTTTCTGTTTTCACCGAGAGAAAACCTCAGGGCTGACGGCCCCGGCGCACGGGCTTTGTTTTGATCAGGGTAAATAGGGAAATACGGTCTCTATTTTCGATGATGAAGGAGGTAAACACTGGGCCAAAGTCCCCAGGCGCTTATCCATCTCTACCCATCATCGAGTCATTGACTACATAAGTAAAATTAAAGTAGAATTAATGTTCGCGTGGTACAGTGGATAGGGTGCTTGACAAACCGTGGTGCGCTACGGGACGGGTTCGAACTTCACAGAGGGCTTCATTTTGCCGAAAATTTCGAAAATATGGGTAAATTGGAGAGAAACTCAGGGTAAAAATAGGGAACAAGCATCAGAGAAAGTTTGCTCGCAGGAAACACCCGGCGCACGGGGCCTGTTTACAACTGGGGGAACACCGGGACCGGAGGCCCCGGCGTACGGGCTCTGTTCTGATAAAAGTAAGTAGAGGGGTAAGAGTAGTAAGGAGGGTAAGCTTACTCGAGCCGAAGCCATTGCAACGTAGTAAGGATAAATAAATAAAAATTGAAGGAAGTAAAACAAATCATGAAGTTAGACGGTCTCTGTTTGCAACGGGAGGAAATCCTTCGGTGCTCGGGCCCTGTTTCCAACGGTACCGTGGAAACGCATACCCCATACAGTCGGACGCAACCACGCAGGCAGGGATTCATAGTAGAGTGGGCTGATAAATTCGTGTGTGTAACCACCCGAAAATTGTCTAAACAGTAGAAATTTGTTGAAAACTTTCACAGGTTGAATTTCTTCTCGATTTTGGCTTATCGCCTTTGCTTAGTTCCTGAATGCCTAGGCTTAACCCCCTCACGCAGTAAAAGAGCCCACTTTGCCACAACCCCGTATATATTGCCCCCGCAACCCAAGTGATCTTAATGCGTAGTTGAGTCAGCCTTTATGGGGAATGCGTTTCATCTATGCCTTTGCAACGGGGGAGGGGGAGGGGGGGGGGAGAGATGGGAAACATTGAGGTCGAAGGCCCCGGGGCACCGGAACCGAAGGACGAACTGCAGGAGTACGGACCCTGTTTCAACGGGTTCTAGAAATTCCAACGATCCCTCATACCGAGCTTATCAGTGACAACTAGCGGGCCCAGGGCCCGCTTCAGGATAGGGCGCTTGACGAACGGTTGGCGCGCTGTGGGTTGGGTTCGAACCAACCACAGGTGGCAGGGGAACGAAGTTTTGCAAAAAAAAAATGCGGCAAATTTCAACTGAGAGGGAGAACACCGGGCCGAAGGCCCCGGTCACGGGAAAGAAAAACCGGGGCCGAAGGCCCCGGCGCAGGAGCCCTGTTTTCAACGGGTTCTAAAAAGCCTAGCTTAGCAGTAGATAGCTAGCGGCCCGGAAGCTCGCGAAGCGGGCGTGGGCCGCTAGTTAATATAAGAAACTGGCGTCCGGCTCCTCCGCAAAACCCCCTCCGCAGGCTGGCACTCAACGGTTCTATATATTTTCGCACATTCTAAGCACAATGGCGCACTCAGTTTTTCCAAAAAATGCTGCACACCCCCCTGAAAATGGGTTTGAAGTTGGAAAAATGTCCTACAAAGAGTATATCGAGAAATTGGTGTACGCTCTTTGTCTGTGTGTGTGGCTCAGTCGGTAAGGCGCTGGGCTCCTGTCCGGGAGGTCAGGGGTTCGAACCCCTAAGAGAAATTTCGTTTTGGGAATGGGGGTTAGCTTGACGGGAGAGGGGAACACACCGGGGCCGAAGGCCCCGGTCACGGTGAGTGGAAAACCGGGGCCGAAGGCCCCGGCCACGGGAAAGGGAACACCGGGGCCAAAGGCCCCGGTCACGGTGAGTGAAAAACCGGGGCCGAAGGCCCCGGCCACGGGAAATGAAACACCGGGGCCGAAGGCCCCGGTCACGGTGAGTGAAAAACCGAGGCCGAAGGCCCTGGCCACGGGAAAGGGAACACCGGGGCCGAAGGCCCCGGTCACGGTGAGTGAAAAACCGGGGCCGAAGGCCCCGGCGCACGGGTTCTGTTTTCAACGGGTTCTAGAAAGCCTAGCTTAGCAGTAGACAGCTAGCGGGCCGGGACCGCTAGCTGGTCCTAAAATTGCTCGGATCCTGAACCGGGCGCGAGCACGGGTAGGCTTCTAGTTTATTTACAATTTTGCATTTTATAAAAATTGATTTACAAAAATACAATCGCGTTAACGCATTCAACGCATCCGCGTCTGGCCGAACTTTGACCGGTACATTTAGAGAGCGTGACGAATCGTCGATGCCGACGTGGTGTTTTGATCGTTTCGCCCCTTCCACATCGTACAATTTGCGAAACGACGGATGTTTTCGCATATGAATGTACATACATTCATATACACCCTGTGCCAGAACTATCCGGCGTTGAGTTTTTGACTGCCGCGTACAAGTTGCTATTTCGTGGTACAATTTTTGTAGGAATAATCGTTAGGCGAAAGTTGCCTAGGAGCTCACAG
>JANYEO010000160.1 GCA_025363025.1 Opitutia bacterium | reverse complement strand
GACCGCGGCCTCGGCAATGGCTAAATGCCCGTCATGCACAGGATCGAAAGTGCCGCCGAATAGGCCAATTTTTAAGTGCTGTTGCATTATAAAGGCTTTTTAGCTTAAATAACCTCACGATGCAACCACCGGAAAAACTTTCTAGCCGTTTAAAGCCCCTTTTAACCCAAATAGACCAGGCAGAAGGCTGCACTTTTGGGCATTTGATAACAACGGCAGGGGCTGAAGGGTTTGGGTTTTTGCTAGGGCTGCTAGCTATTCCTGGGGCGCTTCCACCGGGTTATAGCTCCCCTTTTGGTGTATTAATTTTTATTGTAGGCTGGCAACTTTTACGGGGGCAAAAAACACCGACTCTACCCAGATGGGCCATGCGGTTGAAAATTAAAAAAGGCATCTGTAGTAAAGCACTCGGAGGAGCTTTAAGCCTGCTTAGCTATTTAGAAAAATGGAGTACCCCCCGCTGGCCAGCTTTACATAAAAAAGGAGGACGCATATGGGCCGGAGGAATTATCTTACTAATGGGGTTTTTAATCACGCTTCCAATTCCATTTACTCATACAATCCCAGCAGGAGTTGTCTTATCTATAGGGCTTGCGCTTTCTTTAAGAGATGGGCTGCTATTTTCCTTAGCTGCTATTTTAGGGAGTATGGTGGCTGCTGTTTATAGTGGGCTCGCCTATGCGTTAATAATATATGGCCCTGAAACTATTATAGCAGCTGTAGCAGAATTGAGGTGAGTAAAATAACGGCACGCATAAGAAAGTGATTGAATGATTAAATCGAAACTTGATGTTTCTTGATCTATTCAATATTGAATTTGTACTTAGCTTAAGTACCCCTTTTGCTTTCCCACCTTACTCCTCTTTACCCTATGAAAATTGGCTTACCTCGCGAAATTAAACCTCAAGAAAATCGGGTGGGCATAACCCCCATCGCGGTACAAAATTTGTGTGCCAAAGGGCATACCGTATTTGTAGAAAAAAATGCAGGAGTAGGATCTGGTTTTTCCGATCAAGAATATATAGCAGCTGGGGCAAAAATACTGGACGACCATGCGGCGGTTTACCATGAAGCGGAGCTCGTCGTAAAAGTAAAAGAGCCCATGCCAGAAGAATATGCCTTGATGCGCAAGGATATGATTCTCTTTGCTTATTTGCACTTAGCTGCTGGTAGAGAATTAGCGAATGCGATGATGGCCTCAGGCGTTACAGGCATTTCTTATGATACCTTGCAGGTAGGCCGCCTTCTCCCCCTCCTGCGCCCTATGAGCGAAATTGCCGGCCGGATGGCCCCTATTGTAGGAGCAAACTGTATGGCTAAGCATCATGGAGGCACGGGCGTCCTCATCTCGGGGGTGCCAGGTGTTGTGCCAGGAAAGGTGCTCGTCCTAGGGGGCGGGTCCTCCGGTTACAATGCGGCACGGGTAGCAGCAGGCATGGGGGCTGAAGTCGCTATACTGGAGCGTGATGGGGAGCGGGTGCGCTGGCTGGAAGAGAATTTAGCGGGCGTACGCGTCCTCCACTCCAACGACTACATTCCGCAAAGTTATATTGAGAATGCGGACCTCATTATTGGGGCCGTCCTCATCCCTGGGGCAAAGGCACCACGCCTCATCCAACGTAGCATGCTGAAACAAATGAAGCCGGGGTGTGTGATTGTTGATATTGCGATTGACCAAGGCGGCTGTACAGAAACCTCTCGCCCGACAACGCACCAAGAGCCAACCTATATTGAAGACGGCGTTATCCACTACTGCGTCACCAATATGCCAGGGGCCTATGCGAAGACATCTACGATTGCCTTGACGAATGCCACCTATAGTTATGTGGATTTACTGGCCAACTATGGGCTAAAAGGGGCTTGTGAGCGGCAACCGGCTGTCATCAGCGGTATTAATACTTACCAAGGGCACATTGCTTGTAAAGAAGTGGCAGAGGCCCATGGATTGCCTTGGGAACCTGCACGATTTTAAAGAACAGAATAAATGAAACAGACAGGTAACCCCTAGAAGGGGGCAAGAAAGCTGACGGATGGGCCCCTTTATATAATAGAATCCCCCACTCCGTTTATGCCTCCCCAGTTAACATTCAGGACCAGATTATTTAGATCCTCCTGTAGCATAGCTATTGGGTTTCCAATAATTAATGCGGCCGGCATGTTCGCCCGTTCTTCAA
>JANYEO010000151.1 GCA_025363025.1 Opitutia bacterium | reverse complement strand
GGACACTCCTTTGAAGTGGGGGGGGGCTTATTGAATGAAGACTTAATGGCTTTCAAAAATATCCATGAAGACTTTGCCTTCGAGCAGCCTACTAAGCTAGGGGACAAGGTATCTAAGGGTTATAAAAATTTTTCCATATTTCAAGACCGTCCGTATGCAGAGAAATTCCAAGGAGTTATAGAGCTGCGAAAGTTGCGAGCGTTGGGGCAAGATTTAGAACTTTTTGATGCGTACCTGAAGCAATTTTCGGAAGGGGAGATGGATTTCTCAGAACCATTGCAAGCTATTCGGCAGGCCTATATTGCTAGGCGGGATTATATTTTAGATGAAGTATTTGCGGAGCGTCTGGCGGTTTATTATGCAGACCCTATTGAAGGTCCTGCTGCCGTTGAGTTTGTTGATACGCTGGAAAAATTGACATCTGAGACGTCTGCAGTTTCCCCCAATGGGGCCGTGAAGCTAGAATACCCGCGGGTTACTAAGCGCCTGCCCTGGACTGTTCGTTTTGATGCGATAACGAATACTTATATTTTTGAAACGAAAAGCAAAGACCCTAAAGTATTAGATAAGGTGAAAAAATTCATCCATTCTCAAGGCCAAGCCACAGGGATTATGGCTAAGCAAGGAAGTACGGGGCTTTCTATGATAGTGCCAGCTGATCGTATCGCTGAAGTGCAAAGCCGGTGTAATTTGCAAAAGATACAGTCTTTTGAGGCTACAATGCTTAATACAGCGTATGAGAGTAAAAAGAGATAAAATACGAGACCGCTGCATAATGCATGCTTTATGAGCTTTTGGTCGGTTTTCGTTCCTCGAGTACCGTATGTACACTCGTCACTCCGTCCTACAAATTCCTCAAAATCAAAGCATTCTGCAATCGGTCTCTAAATAATCCCAGTAATAGAAAACTCAAAAACAATAGATTTTCATTTTAACAAGCTATTATGCAGCGCTCTCAATACTGAAAGTTGCTTCGTATGGTAAGCTGTTATGCAGTAATCTTCTTATACAATGGTATCTAATTACGCATTTTAGTGTTTTAAGCTTTTCCTAAGGCGCATCTTCTGTTTGTTAGTCTCTCCTAAGGGTTCATTATGCAGTTCTTTTTCGAAATATTGGCAAAGCAAGGAGGGGGCTTATGACGGCCCCTGAAGATACTGAGGGCGAAATTATCCCCCTCCCGCCAGAGCCTATAGATGAAAAGCCCGTGCACCCACGCCGGGAAAATCGCATGCTAGCTGTCCAATTCCTTTATAGCTGGGATGCAACGCACCCCGAGGATTTAAAGTTGGCCATCCGTGAATTTTTTGCCACTCAACCAAGAAAGCGAGACCAGTATCAATTTGCAGAGAGCCTGATCACAGGCGCGATTGAGCATTCAGAAGCGATTGATGCCCTTATTACTGAGTATGCGCAAAACTGGGCTTTTAACCGTATTGCAAAGGTGGACTTGGCCGTTCTGCGGCTTGCGCTTTACGAGCTAAAATACCGCCGAGATATCCCTCCCATTGTTTCTATTAATGAAGCGTTGGATATTGCGGCTATATACTCCCATCCGGATGCAAAGCGTTTTATCAATGGTATTTTAGACCGCTTTAAAGCGACGTTGACACGGCCCTTTCGTACGGCAGCACCTGATTAATCATTCCTACTGAGCTCCTATGTTTGGCTTGCTGAAGAAATTTACTAAGAGCTTTTCCCGGACTGCTTCGGGTTTGCTGGGGCTTTTTGGACGTCGAACCCTTGATGAAGCGACTTTGCAAGAGCTGGAAGAGGCCCTATATGGCGCTGATTTTGGCGTAGAGACGACAGGTGAGATTATGGCGGCCATCCATGCCGCGTATAAGGAAGATAAGACGCTACGTGGCCAAGATGCAGCGGTTATTGGGGCTCACGTATTAAAAAACATTTTAGCAGGTGCCGAAGGACGATTGGAGCTAGGGGCCCATAACCCGGAAGTGATTTGCCTTGTAGGAATAAATGGAGCCGGGAAGACAACCTCCGCCGCGAAACTTGCCTTTGCGCTGATGCAGCAAAAAACCCGTGTTATTTTGGGTGCATGTGATACCTTCCGTGCGGCGGCCAATGAGCAAATACGCGCATGGGCGGACCGTTTAAAAATAGACTTAGTCTCTAGCCACCATGGGGCAGATGTAGCCGCTGTGGCCTTTGATACCTATACGGCTGCTAAAAGCCGAGGGGCCGAAGTGGTGATCCTCGATACGGCTGGGCGTTTGCACACTAAGGGGTATTTGATGGAGGAGCTTAAAAAACTCCGCCGGGTTTTAGGTAAGCAGGATGCGGCGGCCCCCCATCATATTTGGCTGGTGGTAGATGGAAGCTTGGGGGCAAACTCCATTAACCAGGCCCGTGTCTTCCACGAAGCATTGGGCCTTACAGGGCTTATTATTACGAAGTTAGATGGGACGAGCCGCGGCGGCGCTATTGTGGGTATTTACCGGGAACTGAAGCTTCCTATTTACTACGTAGGGTTAGGGGAAGCGCCAGAGGATCTCGAACCTTTTTCAGTTGATAATTATTTAAAGTCTATGTTTGCGGGAGAGTAAGCTTTTATCAAAGCTAGCGTTAATTATTAAATTTATGAACCCCTCTCCTGTTTTTGTAGGTGAAGTGGCCTTTGCAGAATTGGCTAGTGTTATATGTGAATTGAAATCTCGAGGGGAGCAGGTGCTTTTGGTAACCGTGGAAAGTTGTGTGGCCTTGCATAAGCCATTAATAGAGAAATATTTCCCTGAAGTGCCAAATTACATTTCACCTTCAGGAGAAGCAGCAAAGACACTTGAAGCTTATAAAGCCTTGAGTTCTGCCTTAGCCCTTCTACCAATGGGAAGAGGCGGCGCTATTATTGCCATGGGAGGGGGCAGTTTGCTGGATATGGCCGGCTTTGCCGCGGCAACTTATGCCCGGGGAATTAATTTTTATTCTATACCAACGACCTTGCTTGCTATGGCAGATGCAGCCATAGGCGG
>JANYEO010000240.1 GCA_025363025.1 Opitutia bacterium | reverse complement strand
TTCCAACATTATCATCACTGCTGCTTAACCCTTTTTCCAGCCTAAGGGTGCTGCACTTCATACTTGAATCGGCCTTATTTAATCCAGCTTTTTAAGCTTATTGGGCTCTAATTGAGGCTAACGTGTGTTTTAGGTCTACTTTACGTCCAAATATAGACTTAAGTTAACCTAAGCTCAGGCTTAAATATTCAACCATACCGTTAACCTAACGGATTCCTGAGAATTGCTCTGCTCTCGTTGACACACTGCATTTTAAGTCCATAACTCGTTTATTTGCAATAATAAAACGTTTCGCACAATCATATTTATGTCTAATATTTGTTTTCAATCACATTCGCCGAATTGCTGACCAGAATCTAGTGTTAAGCGCTCGTCTCTTTAACAAGCTGAACGATTGAGCGTAGTCCAATAACATCTACGCCACGGCCAATTGAAAAGGTTTCTTCTCCTGAATAAACGAGATACCTTATGTCTGTGCCAATATCATCGCACGCTTCATAAAACCCACGAGCAAGCTTAGGTGAAAGACCGCGCTTGACTTCGATAGCCCATGTTTTCCCATTCCTAAATTTAAGAATCAGGTCAATTTCTGCTCCGCCCGCACTCCGGTAAAAATAACTTTGCACACCAAAGGAACAGGCTTGAAGGATGTTCTCAATCACAAACGCCTCCCAGCTGCGCCCAATTACGGGGTGACCAAAAAGCGCAGACTGCGAAGGAATATCCAAAAGTGCGTGAACTAGGCCACTGTCCCTAAAAAACACCTTCGGTGCTTTTACGAGGCGCTTGCCCGTATTATTATGCCACGGAAGCAATTTTCGTACGAGGAGTAAGTCCACTAGCAGGTCTATATAGCGCGAGACGGTTTGGTAGCTATTTTCCAGGTTTTTAGCAATTGAGGAGGCATTCACCAAACAGGCTTGCTCATGCGCTAACATGACCCAAAAAGGCCACATGCTGGCTGCCGGAATTTTAAAGCCGAATTGAGGAATCTCCCTTTCCAGATAAGTACGGATAAAATTGAGCCTCCAGCGCATACTCTCTTCATCACCGCTAGCTAAAAAACTTTCTGGGAATCCCCCACGCAGCCATAATTCGTCCATATCTTGCTGTGGTAGCTCCACCGCCTGAAGGCCTGACATATCAATATAGTCGATCCTCCCTGCCAAAGATTCTCCCGATTGTTTCAGCAAGTCCCATGAAGCCGAGCCCAAAAGAAGAAATTGAGAGGTTTTGAGGCCTGAACGTCTCCTGGCATCAATTAGCCCTCTGAGGACCGGAAATAAACCCGGCATACGGTGCACCTCGTCTAAAATAATAAGCTTATCCGTGTGGTGAGACAGAAAATCTTCTGGATCCTGAAGTTTTAAGCGGTCTTTAGGGGATTCAAGATCTAAATAAATAGACGAAATACCCTCTCCTATTGCCAGGGCTAGTGTCGTTTTCCCCACTTGCCTTGGTCCCAGCAGAGCCACTGCAGGATTTTGCCCAAGGGACTTTCTAACTTTATAGACAATATCTCGTTGAATCACCTATGCAAAATAGCTCTAAAATATCTATTTTACAAGACAAAAAAACCAACATCTAAGTAAAACATCCATGAAAAGTCTATTTTGCTTTGATATTAAGCCGCAGAATCGCTTCCCCCATTTTCTCTAATCGAACTTCTGAGAATAATTCAGATTCCGTGAATACACTGCATTTTAAGTCCATAACTCGTTGATTTAAGATGTTAAGCGACGGCACAATCATAATTATGCCTAATGATGGAAAACTACATGTCTATAAGCTCCAATTATATCCCTCAGTATACTTTCTCTAACAACGCCAAATAAAGCTGAAAACTGAAAAGCCTGCTGCGAGTTTTGGTGGTAGCTTCGACTAGAATGCCTATATCTTGGAAATTTGTAAGTATACGAACGGCTGTATTATAGCTTTTCCCCAGTTGAACACTAAGGTCTACTGCATTAATAATGGGACTCTGGAAAAGAATTTCTAGCGTTTTGAAGGCTGTATCGCGCATTTTTCCACCGAAACGTTTGCCTGATTGAATACGTTCGTACAGTTGCTTCGCTAAGGATTCGATTGCTTTGGCTCGTGTATGGGCATCTTGTGCACTGGATATGATGGCGCGCAAATAATAAGCAACCCACCCTTCGAAATCCCCATGCGTGCGGACACGGTCTAGCGCTTGATAGTATTCTTGGTGGTGTGTTTTAAAATAATAAGATGGATAAAGAATGGGCGCTGACAAAAGGCCGCTATCAATGAGCATCAGTACAATTAGTAGCCTACCGATACGGCCATTACCATCCAGAAACGGGTGTATCATCTCAAACTGTACATGTGCGAGACCGGCCATAATCAAAGGAGATAACGTACCCGCAGTATTGATGAACTTTTCTAGATCCGCCATCAGACGCGGTACTTCCTGAGCGGGTGCGGGCACTAGATCGCCCACTCTGACAAGTTGCTTACGATAATGACCAGGAGCTGCATAATCGCTAGCAGTTCCAGACATTAATGTTTCGTGTGCAGCTAAAATAACGCGGGAAACGATAGGCAGCCCTTCTTCTTTCATGTTGAGCAGCGCAACCTCTAGGGCTTCGGTATATTTTAAGACCAGTTGAGTTTCTTTATTGAGCTTTGTTGATTTTCCAAGCGGTTGGGTAAAAACCTCAAGGAGTGTGGTGTGGATACCTTCTATATCCGATGACAATAAAGCCTCTTTTATTACATAAGCTTTGATAAAGCGCTTGGTTTCAGGGATACGCAGGGCCATTTCATTGAGCTTGCCTAAATTGAAATGGGCCTCTGCATTCAGTGCAAATAGGTCAGAACTTAAAGCCAACGGAGGGTCTTTGGGCGGCAATTGATGAGGGATAAAAGACTCTATATTGCCTGATTTTTGGTAAATTCCAGATATTCTCATAATGCCAATTTTTCCGTTTATGCCTCTTAACGGAAAGAATTAAGGCAGAAAATGGATTTTGTTTCAATATCTATTCTCTAACGGAAAGAAAAATGTAGGCTTTTTTCGTTATATGTAGGTAACGGAAAAATAGGCAATTGTCAGTGCACCTCAGTTTCTGGATACTTTTTTTAAATGCACCCACTGGAAGCGATGGGGCCCTTCAAAAATAACCAGTTTCTGCGCCTTAAATATTGCACAACTCGTTGATTTGCAGCAATAAAACGTTTCTCGCAATGTTTGTTATGTCTAATGTGAAGTCAGGCAATAATACATAAAACTTTTTCATAGAAGCGTTTAAAACTAAAAAGTGATCATAAAAAATTTCGACTTAAATATTTCTTATTTCACCAGACCGAAATCGTAGAATAGCTTGGCTAATGCCGCTTCCGTGGGGATGTAGTCTTCGAGTTTATCGCAAAGGCCAAAGTCTTGAATGCGCAGGCCCAGAGGTGCGAGTTCGCCTTGAATTTGCTTTGCAAGTTCGGGCCAGTTTGCTTCTGCACTTTCATCGGAATCAACCAGGTCATAGAAAGCATCTTCCCCTAATGCTGTTCTGAGTGCTTTTAAAACTTCCAGGGCTTCTTGGGTGATCGGGGCGTAAGGTTGATTAGCGTTATTGGTGGAAATTATGCATTTCCCGAGTGTGACTTGATCTTTGGCTGTCTTCTCTGGATCAAAGAGGATGAGGTTCATCGTCTCAGTGAAAGCCTTGCTAAATTCTGGGTCTGCAAGCTTTTCAAAAATATAACTTGA
>JANYEO010000093.1 GCA_025363025.1 Opitutia bacterium | reverse complement strand
TTCGGCCCCGGTAAGCCCGCCGCGAGAATTGACCTTGGACCAACGACGGTAAATGCTGGTTACCCGCATTTGGGCCCAGATGCCAAGAATGAAGGGAATGATGATGAGGATTAAATAATTAGACATGTGTTTGGAAATTAAAGGATGTAGTGGTTTTGCTGTATCTATAAAATCAGTGAAAGGAGGCTTTTTGTAAAGCTATTTGAAGGTGGGGTTCTTTAACGTATTTTACCGCAATAAGATGAGATCTTTTTCGATGTTTGAAATCAAACCATTCTACAATCGGCTTCTTCCTGATCGTGAAAGTTTAAAAATTGAAACTCTTCTGTATTCTATTGAAAAAAGCTATTATGCGGTGGTCTTATACTGGGGCAAGCGGTAAGTGAAGTTATGAAAAACGGCCCAAGGCGTAGAGCCCTGAGCCGTTTTATTGAAGGTTATATCAGTTTGATATAGCTTGTTTTGTTATGGAGCAACGGTTGTAGCGGCTGGTACTTGAGGGGCTACAGAGTTAGGCCGTACACCACGACCTGTCCTTAAAGCGTTTTGGAGGGCTTGGGCTTGATTTGTTTGATTGCCTACATTTGATTGCGGACCAAAGAAAGAATCCGCCACTGATGTGCCAGTCCCATCGCCAGGGGCCCCTTTGGCAACCTTGAGGTTGTTGGTTTGAGGTGTCGTGCTTTTGATGTGTGCGATGATGTAGGTAGCTGTCGTGGGCTGTGCTAAGTTCGTGCCGGCACGGCCATCTTTGCCAATAGGAATAGTAACCAGGGGCATATTGGTTTTGGCGAAGTCTTTTTCTAATTGAACAATTTTGACCGCTTTATCCGTTCCTGTAAGGGTAGGGTTTACGATTGGTAAGTGATCTACGGCGTAGATATCGATAGTGCCCGATTGGTTTTCCCCGCCAATAAGAAAGCCAATACGTTCGATAGGGGGGCTGGCTTTGTCTGTATTAGTTTCAAAAATGATAATGGCGGGTTCTCCTGAATCGAAAGCATATGTGGTACGGAAGTCATTATCATAAATGTTCTTTGCGTCTTTCAATTCGCCCCCGCTGAGGTACGTTACTTTTTTAATAGCATCTTCCTCGGTAGTGGCTAAGTTTGGGTTGTTTTGTGCGGCAAATAGAGCTTCGGCTTCTGTCGCAGAATTGCCAATAGCTGCGTCGAGCGAGCGAGTAGTATTACGTTTACCCGCAATGTGTAAGCAGCCAACGGGGCCTGCTTTAGCGGTATTAAATGTAATGCGTATGTAACGAGCGGATTGGCCTTGCATTTTAACATCAAGCGGGATGTCGGATGTAAAGGGTATGTCGGTTTTTAAATTCGACCAAGCATCTTCTTGGCGAGGGTTATCACTGATATCGATGGTTACTTTTGATTCTGCCCCGAATGATTTTAAAGCGAAGTCGTTAAGCGTAGAGACGGCGCCTGTATCGATAATGACGACCCGTGTGCCAGCTGGGAGCTCTATTACTTTAGTAGGATCTCGATCGAGAAGGGCCACTACATTTTGAGTAGAGCTAGCGTCTTGGGCATCTAATAAGTAGTTTTGTTCTTGGAGGCCTTTATTATTTGTACGGGCTGCGACGCGGGCGCCTTGGCCTAAATCAGTATCATCCGAAGGCATGATGGTGACAGTGGAGCCTGAAGCCCATGTCCCGATATTGGGAGAGAAGACTTGGTTAACGGCCGATACATCGTGGAGGGTGGTACCGCCGGCTGTTGAAGCCGTCGTGGGGTTGGGCTGTGCTAGCGCCGTTGAAACAGCGAAAGTACACAGCACCGAGTATAACAGGGGGGCGAGGGTAGGGTAGGTAGTTTTCATGGGGTTAAAAGGGATAGTGGAGGTAGGCTTTGTTGAAAGCCGGATTATTACTAGTAAAAATGATTTTTCAATTTTCCGAAACAAAAAAATTGCACTTTTCTAAAAGTTTTGTCCTTATAGGGGAGTGACAGAAGAAAAGGGCCCTGATTCTTTTGCCTCCTACCTACCCTATACCCTCAATTTAACTCACCCCAAAGAACCCTTGTATGCACCCTATGCGTACCGCTACCTCTACTCCTCTCTCCTCTTTCTCCATGGCGAAGCGCTTAACAGGCGTTACCTTGGGGGCCCTTTGTCTCTTAGGTCTTGCTCCGCTTGCGCAGGCTCAATATGGGGGGACATCGAGTGGTCCTAAGCCGAACTTTCGTATAGGCCCAGTTAACTTTCATGTTACGGGGACTTTTACGGCTGAGTACAATACCAATATCTTATCCTTGCGATCAGGTGCAGCGGCTAAAGATATTATTTTAACACCTGGCTTTGATTTTGCCGGTAGCTGGAAGTTGTCTAAATTTAATACCTTGCAGTTGGATTTGGGAATGGGCTATCAAATTTATGTTCAGCATCCGGAGCTTAGCAGTATCAATAACTTCATGAATATGAGCCCAGATTCTCGTTTGGCGTTCAAGATGAAGATGGGGGCTTTTACCGTGACCCCTTATGAAAGCCTAAGCTTTAGTACGGATGCGACCAGTGTTTCTGGGGTTGCTGCTGCGAGTGCGGCTCAAGGCCAGCCAACGACTTATGCGCGTTTTACTAATCAAGCAGGGATAGATGTAATTTGGCATCTTAACCGCAAAATGGAGCCTTATTTGCACCTTTTTAGGTCCGATACTGTTCCGTTTAAAAGTAAAGCGTTTGAATCCGATAAGCACCATACCTATACTTTTAATCCCGGCTTTACTTATGCTGTGGCTTCTAACTTGCGGGCTGGGTTAGATTTTAATGCATCGATGAATAAGTATGCGACAGATTTTAATAATAGTAGCAAAAGTTATTCTTTAGGGCCTACGGCTAATTGGACCATTACGCCTAATGCTAATTTATCAGGGGGCATTAATTATGCTATTTATGACTTCAAGGGTGACGGTAAAAATAAGGATTCTTCTCAGCCTAAGAATTTGCAATGGAATATATCCTTCGTGCATACCCCAAGGGCCAACTTCCAGTACAGCCTTTTTACAAATCAGGCATTAAACTACGGTTATACCTCTAACACAACGCGTACGACAGATTTTGGGCTTTCTTTCCAATGGCGATTCCTTAAGCGGACGACTCTGCGTGGTGCGTTTGTGCATGAAAAGGGTTTAGACTCGGGTGGTATATTAGCTGAAAAATATAAGAGCAATACGGGTGGATTTGGGCTCGATTTTGCTATGAACCCCCGCACGACTTTGAGTTTCGATTACGAGCACACGAAAAAAACATCGGATATTGCATTACGTGATTTTACGCAGGACCGCTTTATTGTCGGGTGTGCGTATGATTTTTAAGCGATTTGCTTAAAGGGGGCCGTTTGCCTGGTAGCTTGTTTATTCTCAAGATATTGTGGTTGACGGTCTCTTTTTAGCCTTCAACAGGGTAGTTTTTTGAATGATTATGCTGAGGGCGGGGTTGGTAAGGCATTGTAAGTTTTTTGAGCATCATTCATTTGATGTTTTATTGGGCAATTTTCAGTTATTTTATATATGAAAAAAAACACTTTTTTGATTCGCTGCGTTCTTTTATTAACGGCCCTTTTGCCTGGGGTTTGCCGAGGAAGTGATGTTGATAATGTGAGTGCTGCATCGATAGATGCGGCCAAACAGAGTGTCAGCTCTTCT
>JANYEO010000031.1 GCA_025363025.1 Opitutia bacterium | reverse complement strand
TCTTACACCTTACACAGAGAATACAAGAAGCCACATGTTTACAACCCAATCTACGTTTATTTTCCTCGTCAGCAAGTACAAATGGACTTAATAGACGTGTCTCAACTGCGGGAACATAACGATCAAGTTACCTTCATAATGGTACTAATTGACTGCTACACAAAGAAGGCCTGGATAAAATTATTGAAGAATAAAAGTGCTGACTCATCCCTAGCAGCGATAAGGGAACTTGTAGACGAAATCAAGCCGCCCATTCAAACCATACTCTTTGACGCTGGAACGGAATTTAAAAATAAAAAGGTTCATTCCTACCTGAAGGAGAAGAACATTGAAATACTTCATCCATTTAGTGAAAAAAAAGCGGCAACAGCGGAGCGATTTAATAGGTAAGGATATGACTAGAGATTGCTTGTCACCTCCTCAACTCCTCTCCTACTTTTTTCCGCAGGACACTACAGGATTTGGTGTACAAATACATGACAGAAAATGAGACCAGAAGATACGTTGATGTGATTTATGATTTGTTGTCGGCATACAATAACCGCGGGCACAGAACATTAAATTACCTGACTCCAAATGACGCTGAAAAAAAGGAAAACGCTGAAAAACTGGCATCTGCTCACAACGAACGGTATACGAAGGTCTTAGAAGCAAAAAAGGATCCTGTTTACCAAGTTGGCGAGCACGTCAGAATTAAAAACATCGGAGACAAAATGACGAGAGGGTATAACGAAAGATTCAATCAGGAATATTTCGAGATAATCCAAGTGCTGCAGAGGATGCCCATACCTATGTACCAGATCAAGTCAATGAATACGGGTGAAGTAATCAGAGGAAACTTCTACTCAAATGAATTGCAGCCCGTGGGATACGAGGTATTTAAGATTGACAAGGTAATAAGTCAACGAACAAGAAATCGAAAGAAGGAAGTTCTTGTGAAGTGGAAAGGTTTTGATGACAGTCACAACTCGTGGGAACCTGCTTCTAGTGTTCGTGACATCAATAAATGATGAATGATTTTAGCGTCATTCTTGTCTCAAATGCGTCGTCAGACATTTATCAAGAAAATAGTCTGACTGAATTTACAAACTTGCTTCCTCGAAGGCTGACATTGACGGGAAGGTGGCAGGTGGCGCTTCAATCCATCACCTTTGACAATAATCTAAGTAATCTACCCAGAGTTTGCAGAAATAATTCTACAGCTCACTTTGTACTTTACCTTACTGGAGCAAATAACGTCGAACGGACAGTTGTCATCAACCTGCCTTATACTTTTTACACGCCCGCATCTCTGCAGAAAGTATTGGCTAGTGCTACGCCGGTTTTTGCAAGGAATCATTTTTTTTCCTCGCTGACGGAGGAAAAAAACCTCGTCATCAACCTTAAGGAATGTACGCTGGTAATACCGAAGGAACTTTGCTCGTGGCTCAAAATTGACACTAGCAACACTAATGTGGTAACCATAGACGGTCTACCCTATTTTTATTTCAAAGCGACTGCTGCAGACCTCCAGTTGATTTGTGAAACAAGTAAATTTGCCGGAGAGGACATACCCCAGTTTATGAAACTACAACTTAAGGAAATGCAGCAGACTTTAGATGGGAAAGGATTTAATCAGGATCTTTGTTTCCTCCCATATAAGCTGCCTAAGGGCGACGGTTCTCTCTACCACCACGAAGTCAAACGGAAGGAATTTTTTAATCTCTCGTCTGATAAGCTGCAGGACTTAACACTTTGTCTAACTGACGAGAAGAACAAAAAACTAAGGCTACCAATCGGACAAGCTACCTTTGCAAAATTAAATTTCAAGAACATGTACGGCTCGTCTACTTTTCACGTTAAAGTTGCTTCAAACGACACGAGCAATATTTACCCTGAGAATAGCCCCTCCGATTTTTCGGTTCAGTTACCGCACGAACTTATTCTACCTGGCAACAGTTGGGAAGTGGCTCTTTCTTCATTTCATTACCCCTCCCAGATTGATCTAAAATCGGTCTTAACAAGGGACGAGTTTTGGATAAAAATTAGTGTTAAAAGTACCCTAATACAGCACCGTCCTTTTACTGTATCATTTGAACTGGATAACATCTCAAGCGAGGAAACCTTAGTCAATTCTATAAACACGCAGGTGGAGCAAAAAATAGCTGGCTTACTGAAAGCATCCATTTCAACCGGAGGTAACCTTATACTAGAAGCTGGAAGAGCCTTAACACTCCAATTTTCCCCTCTGTGCGCTCTTGTTCTGGGAGTCGGAGTGCGGGAATTAAAATTTGTGAAGGCTGGCAAGCATTTTTCGCCAGGAAGCATAAAAATGGAAAGATGTATTCCTCACAACGTACTATTGTTTTGTGACATTATTTCCCCCATTATTATGGGCGGAAAATACTGTAAAATCCTAAAAGTAGTTCAATTGCCGCATGCTCAAACTGAAACGATCTATTCAACGTACGTATGTAATCACTTAGATTTTCTAGATTTGGCTAATGACCGTGTTCAGGTCATTCAATTTCATCTTGAAACTATATCCGGAAAACGAATCAAATTTGTTGACAATCAATATCCTAGTTATGTAAGTTTAAGTTTTCGTAAGAAGGAAAACATGTAAAATAAAATAAAAGAACAAAAAGTACGTTTATTTATTTCTGATAATTATTCAACGCTTAAGTTATTTTCTTCGCACAACGTCTCGGAAGGCAAGTGGAGGTGACCTGGACATTAAATCAGGTTTTTCTCTAACGTCTCTGCTGGTCTTCATCTTTTCTGGAGGCTCCTTAGACCTACTTAGGGAGTAGGGATCGGACACTAATTTTCTTTTAACTAACTTACGAGGAGGGACATATTGCATCCAGGTACGACGAGGAGGAGGAATACTTTTTTCAACTGATCCAAAACTGCTAGTACTTGGTTTGTCTGATTCAAGGGCGCTAAGATCGACTTTAGCATCAGCTGGGTAACTGTAAGAACCCGATTTGTGTACTTTATCGACATCCTTGAGATTTTTTTTCGTATTCTTTTTTTTAACGACTTTTTCTGCTTTTCTCTGTAGAATACTAGCCTTGGGCGGCAAGTCAGCATGTGAAGGTGAACCATTAGTAATCATTCTGGGTATTGCCATTGTCTCAGTAAGTCTCCGGATCGAAGGCACAACACTTGGGAGTTCCATTTCCTCTGGGTTGTACGTCAACTTTGGAATTTTCCTCTGATTTATTGCACGTGAGGGAGCGGTAGACATCTCCACCTCGTTTTTATTGTACCTCAGCTCGTTAGGTGTCCTGGCTCTTATTCCTGGAACATTGCTTGCATCTATCGACGCGTCCATTCTCGTGGCCCAATTCTCGCTATTTCTTTTCTCCGGTGCGTACGTCAACTCAGGAAGTTTCCTCTGGTTTATTGCACGTGTAGGAACGGCAGACATCTCCACCTCGTTTGTATTGTACGTCAACTCCGGAAGTTTCCTATGTTTTATTGCACGGGAAGGAGCGATAGACATCTCAACATCGTTTGTTCGAGGTGCCACGGGTCTTCCTGGAACGTTGCCTGCATCTATTGATTTATCCATTCTCATCGCCCAATTCTCGCTATTTCTAAACATTTCCGACATCGGCTCATTTCGTCCCCCCTTAGGTATGCTGTCAAGAGCAGAAATCATGTCAGCAGTCTCCATTTGAGAAGTCAAGTCTTTCGAGGTTGAAGCCGTGGGAAAACCTGCGTTTCTGGCAGGCAGGTATGAATAATTAGGACGATAGGCAGAAATCGCATTTGGGGGTGGAGGTCGTTCTTCCACAGCCGGTGTCTGATTCATATGTACATCTTCGCCCGTTATCTCTGTAAAACGACTAGGTGACGGTTGTTTCTGTGCTTTCTTTTGTGACGATTTTTTCCCCTTTCCTTTCCTCTTATACTCGTCAAAATACGATGACATGTTAGTTCTCAATTTTGCAATTTTTTCTCCCGTCCGAAGTAACTCGGCTTCTCTATTGTCCTTGGATGGACCAGCTTTAACTTCTGTTGTTACTGAGTTAACAAGATCGTCATTTGGAATCACTTGATTCAAGGGGTCAGTAATAGGCAGTCTTCGTCCTCTGTTGTAAGCCTCCTCTTTCTTGCTTTGTCTTTTAGCCTGGTTTTTTAAACGAGTTAAGTCTCTCGCGGTGGGTTTTGTTACCGCTTTCAAACTTTGGTTTCCTTGACTGGCTGAAGAGACCGGAATGGTCGGCAATATTGCAGGTAACGCACGGTTTTCCATCTCCAACGGTTGCTGATGAGTTGGAGGAGGAAGAGAACGCATGGGAGGTTCAGCAGCAATTTGAAGTTGACTAGGGGGAGGGAGAAGAGAAGGCAAGGGAGGGTCGGCAGTAATAGGCAGTTGACCAGGAGGAGGAGGAAGAGACTGAGATGAAGCAATATCAGGAAGTGAGAGTTGGGAGGGGGAAAGACTAATAGGTAGCGGCAAATTAGACGTCGTAACAGACGGTCTGTTTCTTTGAATGTTAGGGGGAAAACCGCCATATGGGTGAAACCTGCCACGATTAATAGTATCAATAGTTTCTTGAATATTGAAATTAGGCATTTCCTCAATTGTAAGACTCTGAGTGTCTGATAACCTAGCCGCTGGAAACACTTCGTTACGTTCTTGATTTACAAGAGGAAATAAATTATTTTCCCTAGAAGGAAGAGAAGCAGGAGGAGGGGGAGGGGGAGAAGCAGGAGCAGGAGGAGGAAGAGGGAGAGAAGCAGGAGGTGGAGGAGGAAGAGACAGAGAAGCAGGAGGTGGAGGAGGAGGAGAAGAACCGGCAGGAGGAAAAGCGGCAGGAAGAGAAGCGGCGGGAAGAGCAGCAGGAGGAGGAGGAGGAGGAGGAGACGGAGGAGGAAAAGGCGGGTTGGAAAAAGGGGGAGGTATCGTCGAATATCCTCTGTTTAATACATGAGCTGGAGGGTTCGGATAGTTATAAGACGGGTAATTTGCGTGGTGATACATTGTGTGAGCACCGTTTTCGGGAAATCTAGGAGCGGCAACTGGGTTAATTGTCTTTCCAGTCGGGGAAATTGTTTGATATTCTTCCAGCCTCTCTGCTTGTTGCAACTGTAACTGCTGTTGTTGTTGTTGCTGCGGCGAGTTAATTCCATTTGATAG
>JANYEO010000026.1 GCA_025363025.1 Opitutia bacterium | reverse complement strand
GGGCTTAGCTATCAGAATATACTTTGCTTCCCTCTCTTTTCTATTGTTGGGGTATGGCTTAAGCTAAGTCATTCTGTCAGCAGTTGGGATCATAGCCTATTCGAACCGAAAATCAAACTGTAAATAGTGTGAATTTAACCTCGCTCACACTTATTCTACTGCTTTCTTAATGATAATTTACATGGAAAGAATTAGCTTTTTAATAAGTATTTCCGTGTATACCATGGATAAAAAACACCTAAAAAGGCCTTTTTAGTACCCGCTATCAAACAGACGTTATTTTGTGTGCAAAAAATTACAACTCATATGTTATAATAGAACCATGAAACCTTTTCTTACTATGAGCCCGATTACAAAACACTTTTCTTTTGAGTTTTTGGTCGGTTGTCGCTCCTCGAGTGCCTTAGCACACTCGATCACTCCGTCCTACAAATTCCTCAAAATTAAAGCATTTTGTAATGGTCTCAACCGGCATCCTCCTTAACGCTTAAACCATTCAAAAATACCCACCTCCTACCGACGGCGCCGGTCCTTGGGTTGCGGCCCCGTCCGATTCCACTGCCAATGGGGTTAAGCAAATCTTATAAGATTAGAAGCCTTTTCTCCCGAGTGATGTCAGTTTCAAGTGTGATGTGATATTCTAGTTTTAGCCCTTGAGCCAAAAAGCGTCCAATAAATCTTATGCAGTCCTGCCTCCCGAGGTTGAGATTTTCAGGCTTTGATTTTGAATCTTTTTTTATGATTCCCTATGAGAGATAAATCCGGTATATACAGTACTCAATGGGATCAATCGTTGACGTCGTTGTAGTAGGCAGTGGCATTGCAGGGCTTAGCTTGGCCTTAAAAGTCGCTAAGGGCGGGGCGTCTGTTATGTTGATTACCAAGAAGACGCAGGCTGAGTCTAATACAAATTATGCCCAGGGGGGGATTGCTTGTGTCATGGCCCCGGTTGATGCCTTTGCCTCTCATATAGAAGATACCTTGCGCGCAGGGGATGGCCTTTGCGACCTCGCAGTCGTTTCTGCCATTATTGAAGAAGGGCCCGGGCGTGTGCAAGAGTTAGCGGAAATGGGGGTTAGTTTTTCTCAGGAAAAAAGCGGCTCGTGGGATCTTGGTCAAGAAGGCGGGCATACCCATCGCCGCATTTTGCATGTGAAAGACATGACAGGGCGAGCCATTGAAGAAGCCCTTTTAAATGCAATCGCCGCTCATCCTAATATAACCCTGCGGGAGCATGTACTTGCAATCGATCTCATCACGGCCTCCAAACTCGCCCGTCGGCAAAAGCAGGCAGCGGCAAAAGACAATGTTGTTGGTTTATATGCTTTACGTGTCCATACGGGGAAAGTAGAGACGATTACTGCCTCTGCCGTTGTGTTGGCCACAGGGGGCTCCGGTCAGGCCTATTTGTATACAACGAATCCCGATATCGCAACCGGAGACGGCGTCGCGATGGCGGCCCGGGCAGGGGTTCCTGTCCGCGGGATGGAGTTTGTTCAATTTCACCCCACAGCGCTTTATACTTTAACAGGCGAACGCTTTTTAATCAGTGAAGCCGTTCGGGGGGAAGGGGCCATTTTAAGGAATACCGCCGGCGCGGCCTTTATGGAGGCTTACCACCCCCAGGGGGATTTAGCTCCAAGGGATACCGTCGCCCGTGCCATTGATAGTGAGATGAAGGAGTCCGGCTCGCCCCACGTCTGGCTAGATCTAACTCATAAGCCCGAGGCTTTTATCCGCGAACGTTTCCCTACTATTTGGCAAGCTTGTGAACGTCATGGGATTAACCCCGCTAAAGATTATATCCCCGTCGTCCCTGCCGCCCATTACCAGTGCGGCGGGGTAGAAACAAATATTGATGCAGAAACTGCCTTGCCTGGGCTTTACGCCTGTGGGGAGGTCGCTTCAACCGGCCTGCATGGGGGCAATCGTTTAGCCAGCAATTCTTTGCTCGAAGCCGTTGTTGTGGCCCACCGGGGCGCTGCTTCTATTTTAAATTATCTAAATCACGTAAAGCCGGTCAAAGCTTCAACTCCCCTGTGGGTAGATGGGGAAGCTCAAGACTCAGACGAACGCGTTGTCCTTTCCCATAACTGGGAAGAGCTCCGTCGTGTCATGTGGAACTACGTGGGGATTGTGCGCACTCAAAAGCGGTTAGAGCGCGCAAAAACCCGCCTAGCTATGCTCCAACAAGAGATTAACGATTATTATTGGAACTTTAAAGTAGAGCCGGAGCTTATCGAGCTACGCAATCTTATCCTGGTCTCCTCTTTAATTGTTGAAGCCGCCTTGGCCCGCAAAGAAAGCTGCGGCCTACACTATATCGTGTGAATTGTAGGTCATGGGGAACTTAACTTTGCGTTTCGAACGGGCTTCTGAAGTTTATCAAAGCATTGTTTTTGGTTGGCTAGCAGAGCCTCATATGCAAGAGTTTTGGGATAATAGCCAAGCGCATAAAGATGACATTCTTCACTTCATCCGCGGTGAAAAGCAGTCTTATTTTTATGGCACGACTCAATACTGGGTCGGCCTAATTAATAACGAACCCTTTAGTTTTATTTTGACGGATCCATTGTTGCCCGATCAATCAGGCCTGACGAATCTTCATAAAGCCTATTTATCAAAAACGGGACATTCTATTGCGCTTGATTTTGGCATTGGTAATAGTGCGTTTATAGGGAAGGGCTTAGCCGCTTCAACCCTTGAGTCCTTTATTATATTTTATCGTCTGCACATTGATAAGGCAGCTGATACCTTCTTTATTGATCCCAATGCTAACAACCCACGGGCCCTTTATGTTTATGCCAAGGCAGGGTTTCAGCCTGTTGGTGATTTTGAAGTTCAATCAGGGATTTTTAAAGGAAATACGTCTTCGTTAATGATGAAGTCGTTTTCTTAAAGCCGTCTTTTATTGTTTGTCGCTAGGTTGCTCAGGGGGCGCACTGCTCCACCAAGAGCTAAAAGAGCTTCCAAGACTGCTCAGGCCCCCGGCGACACTGGAAGCCGCAGAGCTAATGGCCCCTCCGACACCGGAGAGGAGCCACCACATGGTATCCCCCCAGTTAGAGAATAGGCCAGAGGCTGCTAATTGGTCTCCGAGGCCTGCTTTATGCGCGTCTTGGGAAAAAGCTTCTGCATCCATTAGAGAAGGACCATCAACAATTTC
>JANYEO010000246.1 GCA_025363025.1 Opitutia bacterium | reverse complement strand
CTCGCTTTTGGTACGGTTGACACTTGGCTTTTAGGCCACCTCACGCGTAGGACCGTACATGCGACAGACCCATCGAATGCAAGCCGCACCCTTCTTTTTAACATCCATACAGGCCAGTGGGATGATGACCTCTTAAAAATTCTAAACATCCCCCATGCCCTACTGCCAGAGGTGAAACCTTCTAGTGGTTTCTTTGGTTATGCAACAGGCGCCCTCGAAGGTATTCCCATCCATGGTATTGCAGGGGATCAACAAGCCGCCCTTTTTGGACAAGCCTGCTTTACCCCAGGTATGGCTAAAAATACTTATGGCACGGGTTGCTTCCTCCTTTTAAATACGGGGACAAAAGCCGTACCTTCAAAAAATGGCCTATTAACCACGGTGGCTTGGAAAATTGGCAATACGACGGAATATGCGCTAGAAGGCAGTGTTTTTATCGGAGGCGCCGTCATCCAATGGTTGCGGGATGACCTAGGCCTCTTTACTCATTCAGAAGATAGCGAAGCCCTGGCAGCTTCCGTCCCTGATAGTGCGGGGGTTCTTTTTGTGCCTGCTTTCGCTGGCCTAGGTGCGCCGTATTGGGACCCTTATGCCCGTGGGACTATCCTAGGCCTCACTCGTGGCACAAGCAAAGCCCACATTGCCCGCGCTGCATTAGAAGCTATTGCCCTGCAATCGGCAGATCTTCTTTTTGCAATGAATGAAGATGCAGGTGTCCCCCTCAAGGAACTTCGTGTAGATGGGGGGGCTGCGCGCAATAACCTCCTGATGCAAATCCAAGCGGATATTTTGAATACCCCGGTCATCCGCCCTACTATTACAGAGACAACGGCTCTGGGGGCGGCTTATTTAGCTGGCCTATCCGCAGGTGTCTGGGAAAGTAAGGAAGCTATTGCCAAGCAATGGGCTGCCGAAAATACATTTACCCCATCTGCCCCTCAAGCCGCTACACAAAACCTCTTAGCTTATTGGAAAAAAGCAGTAACCCGCTCTCGCGACTGGGCGGACGCTTAAAATAACAACGATCAAGACACCTACCCCATATACATGAATCCTCATAATATTAATAATATTGGAAACTCTTCTTCTTCTTTTCAAACTGATGCATCCGAAGCAGAAAAAAAGCCGCAAAGTCTTCCTGGGCAAGAAAATGCACGCTCAATAAAAAACCCGACTTCTCAAAACGAGGTTCCTTTAGCTAAACTTGAAGACATAGGCCCCGCTAGCCCCGTTGGTCAACCGACACCCCTTTCCAGCCGCCTCATGGGATGGGCAAAGACTGGCACCCTAGGCACCGGGCTTTCTTTACTTAAAATAGGCGCCTGCTTTACGGGTGGGCTCGTCTCTGGACTTAGAGAAGGCAGCTACTGGAGTATAGCTGAAGGCGGTAAAGGCTTTATCCCTTTTGCCATTGGGGCTGCAGCTGCAGGGGCTAAGGCTCTATTCGGCTAATGAAAAACGAATCAATTTAGCTGCACACACCCCGCTATCTAATGATGAAAAAAATGCTTACGAACAACAGATTAAAACGCTTGAAGCTTTAGAAATAAAATTAGCAGATACATATACTGAGATAACAACACTGAATCATAATATCGACAATTTACTCGGCGATTTTGCTATCGCTGAAACAGCTGAAGAACAAGATGACGTCCTTAAAACAATTGAAACTTTAGATAGCGCAAAAAGTGAACTCCAAGAGCATGCTGAAAAACTAATGACAGATATTGCACTACTACAAGAAGAGCATGTCCCCCTGGCTTTTTTAAAAGAACTCGCAACAGCTGCTGAAACCCGAGAAAATAGCGTACACCAAAAATTCTTAACAGCGGGGTACAAGGCTATCCTTACAACGCTAAAAACACCGGAAGCTTTCTCAAAAGTTATTGGATCAAAACCCACAACCAGTATCCAAAATGCGAAAAAACTAGGAAAGCTACTAGGGTACAAGCCGCTGCAATTCAAAGCTACAGGGGACTTAACCGCTAAGCCTGCAGCATTAAAACAAACAGCGAATTCAACTTCAAATGTTTTAAAAACTAAAGTAAATGCAATAAAAAGCGCCCATTCTTTTGATTTTCAAGAAGATCAAGAGCTCCTAGCTTTAACGCAGGGAATTGCAAAAGCCCAAGACTTATTCCAAAGCACACTGGCCCTCAGCTTAAACTCAGCCGTTATTAGCAATATGGGCATCAGCCTGGCCACAGCGGGAGGGCAACTATTAACAACGGGGGTACAACTATTTTCAGATAATACTATTATAGAAAACACCTCAGAAAGCTTTAGCCAAGGCGTTATTCCGATTCAATGGGCTTTAGGTGGGGTTGCCACACTCAGTGCACTGGGGCTTACCTACTACCAAAGCTGCAAAACTGAAGCAAAAAAAGAAACGCTACGCTCTTTAAATGCAGTTATTAATGATGAATCAGCTGAAGTCGATGAACGTGAATCTGCCAGACTACAGCTACTTAAAAAAGACCCTGAAGCCGCGCTTAAATGCATGCTCAAACGTCTAAAAGATGATGATAAAAGTGAAAGCACCCAAGCACTCCTTATTTCAATAGGTATGGAGCCGACCGAAGTCCAAGCATTGGCCCATGGCCGCCTTTCAGACAAATTGGCTATTAAGCTGCTAGAAAACCGTCTAAATATGCCATCTAAAGGTTAACGGGCCCATTCAAGGGTGAAGTGCAGCACTTGGTGAACAAGTGGTCAGCTTCAGGAAGACTTCTGTTGGTGTTTGATATTGGAGGGATTTCCGAGGGCGATTGTTGAGTTTTTGTTGAATATGATCAAGGGCATTTTTTGA
>JANYEO010000245.1 GCA_025363025.1 Opitutia bacterium | reverse complement strand
CAAAGGGTTTATTTGTGTCAGCCGTTTCGGAGCGTTTGGCGGGGGCGGGCTTTGTCGAATGTATCCATTATACTTTGCAGGCAGAAAAAACGGTACAGCTTGTCGAGGCTGAGACAGAGGGGCTAGGGATTGCGAACCCGCTATCCGTCGACCAGGCCTATTTGCGGCCTTCGCTTATCCCGGGGCTACTCGATGCGTTTCAGCTTAATATTAATAATGGGAATGATGTGCGGCGGTTATTTGAAGTAGGCCATGTCTTCCGCAAACTAGAGGCAAGTGTTGAAGAGGCCGTGGCTGTGGCGTTTGTCTTAACAGCTGGAGTGAAGGAAGGCTTATGGAAGGCGTCGCATATGCCGGACTTTTTTGAAGTAAGGGGGTTGATCGAAGCGGCTCTGAAGCTTGCGGGCCTCTATGTGTGTGCAAAAGACTGGGCTTTGACTGAAGGTGAACCCCTTTGGCAGGATGGCCATGCGGCCGCTACTGGAGGCTTTGGAAAAGGAGCGTCTTTTTATGCGTGTGCGGGGCTGCTTAACTTTGTAACCTTAAAGTCATGGGGGCTGACAGAGGGCTTGTGGGCGGGAGAGGTGATTATACCCCTTGGGCATTTTAATAAAGAGCGCGTACGACTGGTTTATAAGCCTTTTAGTGCCTTTCCGGCGGTGGCCAAAGATTTGGCAGTTATTGTGGATGCTGCGCAAGCCTCGGCTAACGTGGTGTATGATATGAAAGTGGCTGCAGCCCAGGCGGCTGGGGAGGCTTTTTGTGTTGAACAGGTGAGTGTGTTCGATGTTTACCAAGGGGAGGGGGTGCCGGTGGGCAAAAAGAGTTTGGCCATTAACTTTCGCTTCCGCGCGATGGATAGAACGTTGACGGATGACGAGGTGAACCTCACTTTAAATGCTATTCAGGAAACGTTGAAAGCTGCGGGCTATAGTCTGCGGGCTTGAAGCACTCTTGATTGCTTCTTCTTATGAGTGTCTTAGATGCAGATATTATTGTTAGACTCACGCGGCTTGCGTGTGGGCAGGATGATGTAGCTGACTTGACTAAACCGTTGGCAGGTATTGCTGTTGATATGCACTCTAAGTATGACTCTATGTCTTTTTTAATGTCAGAGGCTAATTCATTAAAAGCTCTGCCTAATCTTCAACCGTTAGTTTCTAATTTAAACCCTATGAGCACCCAACTTGATATTGACTATATTGCGGAACTTGCCCGATTGGCATTGAAAGCGGATGAGAAGATCCGCCTGACGGGCCAGCTTGAGGGGATTTTGGATTACATCCAGCAGCTCCAAAATGTGGATGTAGAGGGAGTGGAGCCAACGGCCCATGCATTTTCTATTTATAATGTATACCGGGCAGATGAGCCGGGGCCTACTTTTACACCCGAAGAGGCACTGATGAATGCACCCCTCCTGGCTTCGGGAAAGCGAGCTATACGGGAAGATCAATTAGTAGTGCCGAAGGTAGTGGAGTAAGTGAGTTTATTTTTTGGCAGTTGAATTTATATTTTAGAGGATTTTTTATGTCTCAGGATTTATGTTTTAAAACGGCGGCTGAACTTTCGCATTTGCTAAAAGATAAGGCAGTGAGTGCGGTTGAGGTGACCACAGCTTTTATTGAGCGTACTGAACGCTTGGACCCCCAAGTGAAAGCGTTTTTGAATACAGATGCAGCGAATGCGCTCGCACAAGCGAAGGCTTCGGATGAGCGCCGGGCCAATGGGGGGGCTTTGGGGCCGCTCGATGGGGTGCCGGTAGCTTTGAAGGATAATACGGCGGTAATAGGACAGTCGATGACCTCGGGCAGTAAGATTTTGAAGGACTACATCTCCCCCTATGATGGGACGTGTACCCAAAAGCTGAAGGCGGCGGGGATGGTCCTCTGGGGGCGGGCGAATTTGGATGAATTTGCCATGGGGTCTTCCACCGAAAATTCCGCGTTTTTTCCCACTAATAACCCGTGGGATTTGAAGGCTTCCCCAGGGGGAAGTAGTGGAGGGAGTGCGGCGGCGGTGGCGGCGAGCTTTGCCCCACTGGCTATTGGAAGTGATACGGGAGGGTCTATCCGTCAGCCGGCTTCTTTTTGTGGGATTGTAGGGGTGAAGCCTACTTATGGACGGGTGAGCCGTTATGGATTAGCGTCTTTGGCCTCGTCTTTAGACCAGCTTGGGCCATTAGGCTATACGGTTGAAGATGCAGCGATGCTCCTCCAAGTGATGGCCGGGCATGATGAGCGGGATTCTACCTCTTTGAATGTAGCGGTGCCTGACTATGTAGGGGCACTACAGGCTAACATTAAGGGTAAGCGTATAGGGATTGCTCAGGATTATTTAGGTGAAGGCTTGGCTGATAATGTGAGGGCGGCTTTTGAAAAAGCGGTTCAATTTTATAAAGCAGCTGGGTGCGAGTTGGTGGATATTTCTTTGCCGCATACGGCTTTGGCGGTGCCGGTTTATTATATTATTTTGGCAGCTGAAGCGTCTTCTAACCTGGCTCGGTATGATGGGGTGCGTTATACGCATCGGAGCGCTGAGGTGAGTGATGCGATTGATTTATTTGCCAAGAGCCGGGCTGAAGGCTTTGGGCCTGAGGTTAAGCGCCGTATTATCCTGGGGACGTATGTGCTTAATAGTGGGTATTATGATGCGTATTATTTGCGCGCCCAAAAAGTGCGCACGCTTATACGTAGGGATTTCGCCCTAGCTTTTAAACAAGTGGATGCTATATTGACCCCAACGGCCCCAACAGTTGCCTTTAAGCAAGGAGCCAAGGTGAATGACCCACTGGCGATGTATTTGAATGATATTTATACGATACCTACGAACCTTGCGGGGATATGTGGGGTTTCGTTTAACGGGGGCTTTTCCGCAGACGGAATGCCGATGGGCTTGCAACTCCTAGGCGATGTCTTGGCTGAGTCTACTATTTTTAACTTAACCCATGCGTTTGAGAAAGCGCACCCGGAGGCGAATAAACGCCCAACTTTAGCTTAACGCAGTATTAAGGAGATTTTTAACATGGAATATGAACCGGTTATTGGGCTGGAAGTACACGTTCAGCTAAAAACAAAGTCTAAAATGTTTGCGCGGGCCCCCTACCATTTTGGAGCGGCCCCGAATACGCTGACAGACCCTGTTGTTCTGGCTTTGCCGGGTACGCTACCTGTTATGAATAAGGAGGCTATTTGGCAGACGGTGCAGGTGGGCCTTTTATTTGGGTGCAAGATTGCGGAGGTTTGCAAATGGGACCGGAAGAATTATTTTTACCCGGATTCGCCCAAGGGGTACCAGATATCCCAATTTGACCAGCCTTTGTGCTTGGGGGGGACGGTGGAGATTGAGCTGCCGGGGCCTGCGCGTAACATTGAAGGCGTGCACCGGCATGTGCAGCTTACGCGTATTCACTTAGAAGAGGACGTGGGAAAGCTTAGCCACCAGGGGGCAGATAGTTTAGTTGATTTTAACCGGGCGGGGGTGCCGCTTATTGAAATTGTTTCTGAGCCAGATATGTATAGCTCTGATGAGGCGTTTTCGTTTTTGACGGCGATCCGCATGGCTTTGGTTTATTTAGGGGTAGCGGATTGTGATATGGAGAAAGGGCAAATGCGCTGTGATGCGAATGTCAGCATCCGCCCAAAAGGCTCTACAGGGCTTGGAACTAAGGTTGAGATTAAGAATTTAAATACAATTTCTGGTGTGCGTAATGGGATTGAGTTTGAAATTGCAAGACAGGTAGAGTTGTTAAATAGGGGAGAGACCATTGTTCAGGAAACGCGCCGTTGGAGCATTGAAGATGGGGCTACTTTCTCTATGCGGAGTAAAGAAAAAGCGCATGATTACCGGTATTTCCCTGACCCCGACCTCATGCCGCTGAAGTTTGAAAAAACTGAAGTGGAGCGGTTGCACGGGTTGTTGCCGGAGCTGCCTTTTGATAAGCAGCGTCGTTTTTACCAAGCGTATGATTTGCCGTATACGATAACCTCTGTCATTTGCCCGGACAAAGGGTTTAGTGATTATTTTGAAGCGGCGGTTAAGTGTTATAATAACCCTAAAGCGATTGCGAATTTGATAGCCAATGATTTGCTCCGGGAGCTCTCCCTCGCGGTAGCGGATGGGGCTTTGCCGCTTGAAGAGTGCAAGATAAAGCCGGAGCATTTGGCCGCACTTGTTGAGTGCATTGATAAAGGGAGTATTTCCCGTCAGATTGCGCAGGACGTATTTATCCAAATGTTTAAGACGGGACAGGCCCCGGCACAGATTATCCAGGAGCAAGGCTTGGAGCAAAATTCGGATTTAGGGGCGCTAGAGGCGATGTGCCAGCAGGCAATTAATGAAAACCCTCATCCTGTAGCTGAGTATAAAGCGGGTAAGGAGAAGGCCATTAATGCCCTTAAGGGTAAGGTGATGGTGCTCAGCCAAGGGAAGGCGAACCCGAGCTTGGTGGATGAGATGTTGAAAACTTTATTGCAAAAGCCGTGATTGAGAAAGTCGTGATTTGGGTTTAAAAATTGAGGGCTTTTGCGTATAAGGCGAAGCGTGAGACAGGGCCTCAGGCTTCGCGCGTCCGGGCTGCGGAGGCAGTCTGGGCTTGAAAATTTGAGTGCGTGGCCAAAGTCACGGTTGATGCAAAGAAGGGGCGGGTGGGTTGTTTCAGTGTATGGTAGGTTTGATTAACGGAGAATTAAATGATTCAGGGAACCCTTTAAGGGGGAAAAAATTATACATATTGAATCTGTCTCTTCATGCAGTTTATTGCATTCGAAAATATTGCCGCATTGTGTGGTTTTGTAATTTTTTTAATTAGTTTTTTTTTGATATCTAATATCACAAATAAGCTGCTGTGCCGTGTGTATTCGGCTTTTTTTTATCTCAAAAGTTAATTTCGCCCCTACCCCTTATGGACCCAAAAATTAATCCCAACGCTAAACCAAATTTACCTCAATCATCTGCAGCGGATGCGGCTAACAAGCTTTTAGTGAAGCTTGGTTACGTGCATGCGGAAGTAGCTAAAGGCAAGCAAACAGTATCTGTTGATTCTGGATCTATCGCGGCCAATGCGAGCCCTATTGATGAACGGAGTGTGGCGTCAACTGCAGTGCAGTCGCTCATGCTTGTTCAGGCCAGCCAACTGTCTGAAATAGGAAGAGCCCTGAGGGAGGGAGTAAAAAGCCTTGAGGGACTCCAAGACAAAGGCTCTGCGGAGAAGAATAAGCCTATATTTGATTCTGTTAATGTAATGGTATCGGGCTTGGAAAAAGCTTACATGCTAGCGCCCACAGATGCTCAGGGCTGTTTGAAACAATTAGAATTGGTTAATAAACAGCTTAAAGCGGTTCTTGCCGATGAAAATTTACCTCCTAGGGCAAAAGACTCTATAGAAAAAGTAGCGGTTGCATTTGAGGCGCTTTATCAGGCATTGGAGGAACCGTCTCCGGATCTGAAAACTATTCAGCAATCAGTGAATACAGCCTGTGCTTCGGTGCGAGAGTTGTTAACGGACACTTCAGCTGAGCTTAAAAAAATAGCGAGTGCCTATAAAAAAGACGGCATACTGGCTGGCACTGCGGCATCTTCGTTAACCGCAACCCTTCCCGTAGCAGTCATTGGGCTGGCAGTGCTCGGGGCTTTAGCAGTGATTCCATCTCTTTTGCTACTCCCTGGGGGTGCCGGTCTCGGTATCCTCGCTATTCTTTCGCTGCCTGTTGTACTCGTGGTAGGATGTATTCTAATTCCGTTAACTTTCTTGACAGGCCTCGAGGCAAGCAGTTCCTTCATGCAGGCACAGCAAGCCATGGAAAAATTGGCTGAAAACTTTGATAACTGTAGTGCGCATTTATCTTCTATAGAAAATTTAAGCTCACCTGATGACGTGGAGATGTCAGAAAAACGGACAGCCTTTATTGAGTTATTATCAAAATTGGCGCTGGATAAATTTAACAATTTTGAAGACATTGTCAGGCATGAATATGAAACAAGTTACATAGGAAAAGGGGTAGTTTTAAGCAAAAGTGCCCGCGAAGAAAGATTTTCAAATATCCTTAAAGAGGAAATAAAAGGTTTGGGTTTAACATTGGAGGTCACTGCAGAAGTTTTTGCGCAAGGGGATACTAAGGCTTCAATTGCGGCTATGAAGAGAGATTTCGTTGCGGCTATGGAGCGGAACATTGCCTTGCAACTGGATGAAATCAAGCGTGACGATAATCAAGCCCAGTTTAATCTACACGTGAGGGCCGAAAGGAAAAGGCGAGCGCAACAACCCTTCTTGGGCTTGGTATTGGAGGCCGCAACTAGCCTCTAGGCTATGGGAATAGGAGGCTTTCCGGAAAAAGGCTTCGGGCTGTTTAAGATGGTGAAGGATGAAGTGAGGGGTTGAGCCCCAAGGTTTTTGCGTATAAGGCGAAACGTGAGGCCTCGCCTCGCGCTTCGCGAGCCTGGACTGCTGGCAGTCTGGGTTTGAAAATAAGAAAGCATCCTGCTAGCGGTCTCGCAATAATCTCAGGGGTAGAAAATGTTAAAATAATAGTTTTTTGTGTAAGCCTTGGTTGAATGTTTAAGAATGCATAATAAGACCGCTGCATAATGGTGTTTTCGAACAAAACACAGAAAAAATTCGAATTTTAGGGCCTGAGATTATGCAGCTGTCTCACCATCATTTAAAAGACCGGGCTATTCAAGCCCAGCCCATCTAAATAAATGGGCGCATTCCTTCCACATTTAATGTTTAATTGAATGTCCCTGCGGGTTAAAAAATAGCCTCGATGCAAAATTTACATCGAGGCTATTTTAGCTAGTAGTATAAAACTGCAATATGTTAATTCCACTTATACTCTGAAGGTCGGCAGGTGGGACAATCAGGGCAATCGTTGCAGTATTCGCAATCTGCGCAATCGTGGGTTGTTAGCAGGTTGTAGCTATAAGGCTTATTAGGTCCGCTTGCAACGGTTTGGTACGTGTAGTCTTGAGGGCGGGCCGCTCCATAATACCAGTCTTCAATTAGCTTCCGTACGGGGTTTACTTCATAGGGCATAAAGCCCACATAGGCCGCTAATAAAGCTAGTGCATGGGGTGCGATCCTTCCAATAAACTGGCCGGCCCCCCCTCCTGCGCCGGGGGGATTAGCGTGCTGACCTGCTTGATTGAGAAACACTCCAATTCCGGCCGCCCCTAGAGCGCCGATGCCATTTCCACCACTGGCGGCAAGGGCACTGAAAGTATGTCTAGCCTTAACGCGGGCGCTGTTACCTGCAATGGTCTTTAAATTTTTTTCCTGCTGATGGATAAATGTTGTGATAATCCGAATAAGGCTTTGATAGTAGGCCAACTGATCGGCCAGCTGGTTATTTTCCACGATCGTCTGCATCGTGGCTAAGGCTGCTTTTAAACGGGCAAGGATTGCTTTCATCTGGTCGGTGTCGCCTTGCCAGCGTTGCAGGGGATGCAAAAGACGCGTTGAGTCGTTGGGTTATGAGGTTGTTCCGTAGCCTGTCTTGCAGGCATTGTAGAGCTATTAAACGAGCTCTAATTTTATTTATCGCTAATGGAATAAGATTCCTAAAAGGTCCGGTCAATTCCATTAAGGGGGCGCGTGCGGGGCGGGGCGCATTTAACTCCCCCAACCAATTGAGGGCCGCATCATGGTGCCCACGCAAAAGGGGTAGGGTTGCTTCAATCTGAATCCGCCCCAATTGATCAGCGTCGTAAGCTTCGCCTCCCTGGGGCAAATGAGTCATTAAGTTACCGGTACGAACTAAAGTTTTCACGATATTGGCAGCCAAGCTTCTTGCATGGGTTACGTCTCTTAAGGTGGTTAAAAAGTTTTGAACCGCCACCAAACTCATTATTCTAGGTAATAGGTCGCCTGGATTTACTATTTGGGCAGGGTCATTGATATGCCCTTCTAGCGTGGCCAAGGCTACGTTGTATTGGTTTAAAGCTGTTTGTAGGCGCTCCAGAAGGGGACCTAGGGGCAATGCGCCTCCACTCGCCAGCCAAGCTCGCAGTTCGGCTTCCGCCGCTTGGTGGGGGGGCATGGTATTCGCTCCCAGGGTCAATATGGGGGCAGCTAGGTCAGGGCCCAATAAACTAAGCCACATGGTGATCCGCGCTGCCGCATTGTGTTCACCCTGTTCATTATCCCTGAAGAAAAGCTTAAGAAATGCTCTACCTGCGGGCGTTGCGCCAATTGCAAAGACTGCAGCATTGTTCATCGCCGGCATGGGCGCTTCTTGCTCAACTTCTTCATCGCCCTGATATGGAGGAGCTTTTGCAGTCAATACACTGGAAAGGCTAAAGGCCCCTAACAACAACCCCGTTAAAAAACGCTTTTTTATATGCATATGAAAACTACATAAAAATCCTTAGGTCAGGGTGTCAATGCCGAAAAGTGAATCACCTTGACACCGTTAAGAAAATTTTATTCCAATCGCCCCTCATCACCAGGGGTGCTAAAAGAAGTTCATTTATACCATCATCATACCATCATTCAAGAGGGGACTATCTACCATGAGACCGCTGAATAATAAAAGACTGTCATATGCGGCAATCTTACTTGGTAATGCGTTGCTTTTGCTTGGGTAGGTTTGTTAGATAGGTTGCATATATGGCTGGTAAAGATTTTGAACAGGTGTTGGAGATGCTCTTACAAGAGGATGTGCGTTATGCGCGCGGGGCTTACCACTTTGTGAGGCAGGCTTTGACTTTTACGGTTGAGCGTATCCAAAAAATGGCTGAGGGCAGCCGGCCGCGTCATATCAAAGGTGCGGAGCTTTTAAATGGAATCCGCGATTATGCACTGGAGCAGTATGGGCCGATGGCGCATATGCTCTTTACCTCTTGGGGTGTAAAGGCGGGGGAAGATTTTGGTTATATTGTGTTTAATCTGGTAAAGCATGACGTCTTTAGCAAAACCCAGGAAGACTCTATTGAAGACTTTAAAGACCACCTAGACTTTCAGGAGGCCTTTGTGCGGCCTTATTTGCCCCGCTTTCAAAGGAAAACGACTGCTAGTAGGCGGTCTCGCAAGACGAGGCCTCCGGTAAAGCCTGAGTTGGATGAGACAGATGGGGTGAGCGAAGTTAAGTAACCAGACCGCTGCATAATGCATTTCTTTTGAGTTTTTGGTCGGTTGTCGTTCCTCAAGTACCGTATGTACATTCGTCTCTCCGCCCTACAAATTCCTCAAAATCAAAGCATTCTGCAATCAGTCTCTTTATAATCTCGAAAAGTTAAAAATTGAAGTTCTCTCTATTTTGTTTAAAAAGCTATTATGCAGCGGTTTCGTAACGGAAGTTTATTTATATGATTATGACGACTTTTTCTTTAAGTGCGAATACCCACCAGTGGGTGATGGACAATGGCCTTGTGGTGATTGTAAAGACGATGCCCAGCGAGCTTGTTTCCGCCCAGGTAGCGGTACGAACGGGGAGTAAGGATGAGGGGGTGGAGTTGGGGAAGGGGCTTTCACACTTCCTAGAGCATCTTTTATTTAAGGGGACTGCGCGCCGCACCGGGGACCAGATAGACTTAGAAATTGAGGCTGCCGGGGGGCGCCATAATGCATATACGAGCTGGGAGCATACGGTGTACCATGTAACAGGGGTGACGAGTGGGCTAGAGCGTTATTTGGACGTGCTCTCGGATATGGTCTTTTATTCAACCTTGAGCCCGGAGCTTATGGGGGCAGAACGGGATGTCGTTCTCGAAGAAATGAAGGGGTATAATGATGAAGCCTGGGATGTTCTTTCGCGGAATGTTTTATGGGCGACTTTTCGAGAGTCGGCCCTTCGCTTTCCTATTATTGGGTTTGAAAAAGATTTTAAAGCGCTGACACGTGAGGCCTTGTGGGCTTATTATAAAAAGCGGTATGTGCCCAATAACATTGTCTTACTGATCACGGGGGGCGTGACCGTTGAAGGGGTAAAAGCATTGGCTGAGCGTTATTTTGGCTGCGAAAAAAGAGGGGAAGAAGTTATCCCTACAGATACGTTTGAGATGCCGTATTTGCAGGCTCGTACGCTGCGGCTTGAAGGACCCCAGACGCAGGCGCATGGGGTTGTTGAGTATGCGGTACCGTATTTGAATGCGAATTGTAATGAAGCGTTGAAGGCTTTGGCTTTGGCGCTTGGAGCGGGAGAGACATCGCTTTTGTGGAAAAAATTGCGTGAAGAGCAGGAGCTTGTCCATGATATTGGGGCTAGCTATGACCGGTTGGGGGCGCGCGGGGTATTGAGTTTATCGTATTTGTGTGATCCGGATAAAGTGGTGCTCGTTGAGGCGGCTATTTTTCAAGTGATAGAGGATGTTCGCCAAAAAGGAATACCAGCGGAGCTTTTAGAACGGGTAAAGCGACAGGCGAAAGTGGGCATGCTTAATGCCTTGAAGACGGTGCAAGGACAGGCCGGACGGCTTTTGAATAATTATTTAGTGCATGGGGATTTGCGTTATACAGAACGTTATTATGAGCGGTTAACGAACTTGACGTTAGAGGCGATACATGCGGCTGCGGTTACTTTTCTGCAACCATGGAATGTTTTTTGCGCAACCATGAAGCCGGGTGAAGGCAGAATCCCCCTTGATGTGGCGCCTGAGGGGCTGCCAATTGAGTATGGGGTGGAAGCTACTGAGGCGCAAAAGCAGGATATGGCCTTATTGTTTGGAGGAGGAAGGGCGGCAGGGAGTGTAAAACGTGATGTGCTGGCAAGTCTGCCAGTGGTAGAGGGCCAAAATAGTGATAAGGGGAATGAGGGACTACAGGCTGTTAAATACCTACCGTTTGAAACGCTTCCGGAGGCCCATGGAGTGCCTATTTATTTGCAGGGGGCGGATGCGTTGCCTTTGGTGCATTTGAGTTTATTTTTGCGGGGTGGGGTTTTGGTAGAACCGGCGGCTATTCGAGGGGCGACAACGCTTTTGGGTACTGTGCTGCGGCGGGCCCGGCCCGAGGTTATTGCCCGCATGGAGGCGCTTGGAGGGCGCTTGGAGGACCAGCAAGGCGGGCATACTTTGTCCTTTCACCTGAGTGTGCTTAAGGAAGATTTTGCTGAGGCGGTTATATGCCTGAGTGAGGTGATTAAGTGGCCTGAGGGTAAGGACTTGAGCGGTGTTTTTGAGAGAGAAAAGCAAGGCCTATTGGATGAAGTAACCCAGCTTTTAGATGGGATAGAGGTTAATGGTTTTTGGGAAGTACGCCGCTTAGGCTTTGGGGATTACCCGTACCGGGACCCTGCCCGGGGGCGTTTGGAGACGATTAAAAACATTCAGCTGCAAGATTTAAAAACGTTGTGGCAGCGTTTATTTGTGGCTGGTAATGCCAAGGTTGTGATTGCGGGGCAATGTGATAAGGAAGGGGTGCAGGCTGCGTTGAAGCCGCTTGTGGCCGCATTACCTGAGGGGCAATTGGAGGTCGACGAGCCTGCATTTGTTGCTCCTGAGTCTGTATTGTCGCGAACGACTTTGTCTGGTCGGCAGCAGGCTTTTATTTGCCAAGCTTACCCCGTGCCGGGTGAGAGCGCAAAAGGGCAGGCCCCTTATACGCAGTCTATTTTGCGGGAAATTATGGGAACGATGGGGAGCTCTTTGTTTAAATCCCTCCGGGACCAGGGGCTTGTTTATTCTGCTGGGGCGACGATTTTGGGCGGATGGGGGAAGTCTCTGTGGACTTTTTATGCGGGGACGAACCCAAGTGCCGATAATGAAAAACAAGTCATGGCTGCTTTTGATGTCGAGATAACGCGTTTGCAGCGGGGAGATGTCTCTCAAGAGGAGTTAGACCGGGCAAAGCAAGGATTATTTGTGGCCCATGAGTCTATGAAGCAGGATATGGGGGCCCGGGCAGGTATGGCGGGGTGGTTTACCCTTATGGGGCATGGGGTGAATGATTGGATGCATTATATGGACCGGGTGCGAGCGGTAACACGGGACGATGTACAGGCCTTTGCCGTAAATTATTTTAAACCCGAATGCTGTGTGCGGGTAGTTGTAGAGCCTGGGCCTAAAGGTGAGGCTTAACTCAGCTTGAAAGAGTAGAGCGGTGTTATAGCTTGATGAGGCTTAAAGGGGATTTGCTGAGTTTAACGCCGGGGCTGATGTTATGGGCCTTAAACCAACCTTGGGGGACTTCTAACGCAAAGCGGAGGTCTGTACGGTGGGACACAACGGGGGAAAGATTGCGCGGGTAGAGGGGGTAGATTTCTTGTAAGGTGCCGTCTTCCGTAAAAAAGCCGATGTCGAGCGGGATGAGGGTGTCCTTCATCCAATAACTGAGACGTTGAGGCGTGGGATGGATAAAGAGCATGCCTGTGCCTTCTGGGAGGGTTGTACGACCCATGAGGCCGCGGGCCATAGCGGCCTGGGTTGAGGCAATTTCAACCGTGAGGGGCTGGTTATTTAAGGTGATGAGTGCAGTGTTGCCCGGGGTGGATGCGAGAGGTTTGCAAGCGATTAAAAGCAAACTGATTAATAGAAATGTGGCGAAAGCGCGTTCTGGGGTTGTCATGATATTGCCTATACTAGAGAATCTTTGCTTTTATGAAAGCGATAAAGATGAAGGGGTATGAGCCTTTGTTGTATGCGGCCTCGGCTACATCGGCGGAGATGCTTTATTTTGGACGGTTTTGGGCGCCGGATGCGTTTGTTGCTTTTGGGTGTCGAAAAAAGAAGATTGCACTACTCAATGCGCTTGAGCGGGTACGGGGGGAGAAAGAGTCTGTCTTTGATGTTGTTTTACCGCTTGAAGCTTGGATGGCGCGGGCAAAACAAGAAATGCGCAGGCCTGTAGTAGGGATTGCCGATTGTATTATAACGGCAGCCAAAGCGTATAAAATAAAGGGGTTTTGTGTGCCGGCGGATTTCCCGATTGGGTTGGCCTTGGCTCTTAAAAAGCGGCGTATGCCTTTGATTGTGGGGGCTTCCCCCTTCTTTCCTAAGCAAATGATCAAAACGGAGGAAGAGCTGGTTCTTATTCGTCAGGCAAACCGGGTAGCGGCAAAAGGGATTTTAGCCGCAGAAGCTGCTTTGAAAGAGGCAAAGATTGGCCCGGGTAGGAAGTTGTTTTTGGAGAAAAAGCCGCTGACCTCTGAACGGTTGAGAAGTATTATTGAAATGGCATGTTTGAGCCTCGGAGGCCAAGCGGAATGTATTGCGGCAGGCGGAGACCAGGCCTGTGACCCCCATGCCGTAGGGACGGGGGTATTGCGCGCGGGCGAGCTCATTATTGTAGATGTATTCCCCCGGATGAAGGCCTCTGGCTATTATGGAGATATGACGCGAACTTTCCTTAAGGGAGAGGCCAGTGATGAGCAACGGGAGCTGATGAAAGCTGTCCGCACGGCGCAAAAGCGAGCAATGGCTACTGTGCAGGCGGGGGCTAGTGGAAAGGCTGTGCACCAGGCGGCGGCGAATTATTTTGAGGAAAAGGGCTATAAAACGGTGACAGATCAGGCTGTGCCCGAAGGCTTCATCCATAGTACGGGGCATGGAGTGGGCTTGGGGTTGCATGAGCCGCTGCGAATAAGTTCTCAATCTCAAACGCTGCTAAAGGCAGGTATGGTGGTTACCCTGGAGCCCGGTCTTTATTACCCAGGGATTGGGGGGGTACGGATTGAGGATGTGGTTGCGGTAACGGAGGAAGGCTTTGAGCTACTTTCGTCGTTGCACTATAAATGGGAGCTTCTTTGAGACCGCATGTAGAATGCATGCTTCGTTGGGGGTAGAAAGCATTATGCAGTGGTCTCGTGTTGACAACAGGAGGAAGGGGCGCTTGTGTAAGGGAAGGTTTTTGGAAAAATGCATAATTTATTAGCGGAAATTGCGGACCAGCGGATCCTCGTTATTGGAGATATGATGCTGGACCATTACATATGGGGAGATACGCATCGTATTTCGCCTGAGGCCCCTGTGCCTGTAATTGAGGTGCGAGAGGATACTTACCGTGCAGGGGGTGCTGCTAATGTGGCGCATAATTTGCGAGCCTTAGAGGCCCAGGTAGAGTTGTGTGGGTGGGTCGGCCAAGATGAATCTGGAAGCCGTTTACTCGCACTTTTTGAGGAGGAGGGGGTTGCCTTTGATAAGGCCTTCGTGAAGGCCGAGGTGCCAACGATTCTCAAGAAACGAGTGATGGTGCGCAATCAGCAACTATGCCGATTGGACCGCGAAGCTTTGCCGGCTGCCTATAATATGGAGGCACCGCATATCCTGGAGCTTTTAACACATAAGTTGAAGGGAGTGAAAGCGGTTATTTTATCTGACTATGCAAAAGGAGTGTTATCTCAACCGATGGCAGATGCCCTATTGAAAGCGGCACGGCAGGTAGGTTGTTTAGTTGCGCATGACCCTAAGCCACGGCGAAATTTTCTCCTCAAAGGCGTGGATTTACTGACGCCCAATCGGGCAGAATCCCTTCAGATGGCGGGTATTAATTTAGCCCAAGGGGAAGCCTATCCGGCTGAGGAAGTTTGCCAGGCTATTTGGGAGCGTTATCAGCCTCACCATTTAGTTATAACTTTGGGGGCTGAGGGTATGCTTTTGTGTACTAAGGGCAACTTCCTGAAAACCTTACCGACTTATGCTAGGGCCGTATATGATGTGAGTGGAGCGGGGGATACGGTAGTTGCGACTTTGACGGCAGCTTTGGCGGCAAGGGCTTGCTTAGAAGAAGCAGCGCATTTGGCGAATACGGCTGCAGGAGTGGTTGTGAGCAAGGTGGGAACAGCTACGGCGACGCCTGAGGAGATTCTTAATTATCATCCTTAACTTTTTATTGTTATGAAAAAGCAAGTATTGTTTCTGATGAGTGGGGTAGTTTTTTTTGGACTCTCTTTAGCCCATGCTCAAAGTGGAGACTCACGATTGATGGGGCTTCAGCAAGATATGATGGCGCTTCAGCACAAGGTCGGGGCTTTGTCACTGGAAGTAGAGGCTATGCGGGCCCAAAATGATAATTTGCGGGAGCAAATAAGCCGATCGACTCAAGGGAGTGTAACGCCTGAGACTTTGCGAACTCAGCTTGAAGCCTTGCGCTGTGAATATGAAGCCCGTGCAGACCGGGATAAGCAGGATATTTTAAATCAAATCTCTAAGCAGATTGATAAATTGGGCGCTACGTTAAATACGGCCCCAGCTAAAGCGGTGAAAGAAGAGAAGCCTATTTTTGTTGAAGATTACCCCAAAGAAGGGATTGCTTATACCGTTAAACCGGGGGATACGCTTTCAAAAATTGCTCAAGAAAATGCTTCGAGTATTCGGGATATCCAAAATGCGAATAAGATAGCAGACCCTAAGGCTCTGAAGGTGGGGCAGCAGTTATTTGTGCCTCAACGTCGGTAGGCATGGGGCGAATAGGGGTTTTTATAGGAAAAGGAGATTTGAGCGTTGAGGTGATGAGAAATAGTGATAGAGATTGATAGCATTTATTTCATTTATGACGTTTTCTAAAAATAGATTGGGGCGGGGGTTAGGGGCTTTAATTGCGGGGGGGACACCTGCTCCGAAGCCTATCCAGAAGGCGGCCCCGGTAGTGGCTGTTAAAAAAAGTGTGGCCTTGCCTGTTAAAAAGAAAGCGGCAATTGCGCCCAAAAAAGCTGAGGCCAAGGTGCCTGTGAAAGCGGTTAAGTCAGCATCTAAGCCTATAAAAGGATTGGCTGCTAAAGGTAGCCAGGTTAAGGTGGGTGTTAAATCTAGCCCAGGAAAAAGCGTAGAGGTAAAGCCCAGTGGGGTGAAAGCCGTAAAGGTGCCTGTTGCTTCTAAAACGATTAAGCAAGCAGCGCCTGTTTTAATGCCTGAAGCCCCTGCGGAGCACCCGCATTACCGGGAGATTGCAGTTGACCATATTGACCCAAACCCCCATCAGCCACGCCGGGATATTGATGCGAGCAAAGTGAAGGAGTTGGCTGATAGCATCCGTTCAGAAGGGCTTTTGCAGCCGGTTGTGGTGCGTAAATCGGGTGAACGGTATGAGCTGATTGCAGGGGAGCGGCGTTTGCGTGCGTGCCGTTTGATTGGACTTAAAAAAATCCCTTGCCGTATAGTTGAGGTGAGTGATGCCTCTAGCGCGGTCATTGCTTTGATTGAGAATTTGCAACGAGAAGGGCTCAACCCGGTAGATGAGTCTATGGGGTATGCAAGCCTTATGCGGGATTTTGATTTGACCCAAGAGGCCGTGGCAGAGCGCGTGGGTAAGAGCCGGCCAACGGTAGCCAATGCGCTGCGCTTATTACAACTGGACCGTGAGATTCAAGGTTATTTGGCCAAAGGGCATCTTTCTACTGGGCATGCAAAAGTGCTTTTGGGGCTTGAAGAGCCCACTCAGCGTACTGTGCTAGCCCGCCGTATTATTGAGGAGAGCCTGAGTGTACGTGAGGCAGAGCGGGCCATACGCCGCTTGAAGGCAGATACGACCCCTGCACGTACCGGAAGCCTTAAAAGCCCGGCTGAAGAAGATATAGCCGTGCGTGATTTGGAGCGCCAGCTGGGGCAACGTTTGGGAACAAAAGTGTTTTTGAAGCATACGCCGAAGCGTGGACGCTTGGTGATTGAGTATTATGGCAATGATGATTTGCAGCGCATACTTGATAAGACGGGGCTTGCGGGTGGGATATAGGTGAGTGGGGTTGAGAGGTGCTGGAGGAGCATTGAAAAGTCTGTAGGCTTTTGAGTATAAGGCGAAGCGTGTGGCAATGCTGCACTCTTCTCGAGTCTAATGGATAGAGAAGGTTTATGATTGAATTATTTCAAAGCCCTCTTTAGTTTTGGTTGTAGTTAAAATCATCTTAATTAAAGATAGTTGGCGTAATGTAGGCGATAAGATTGCGTTTGTGTTGAGTATGCGATTTTTTTGAAAAAGCCGTTCCAATAATGGGGATGTTGCATAGGATAGGGACGCTTTTGTCAGTGGTGGAGCTATAGATGTGAGAAAGTCCACCAATTTCTAACGTTTTTCCGGATGGGATAATGACGATGCACTCATAGGTTACTGAGCTAATGATTGGGTACTCTTTATCGCCAATGAGTTGTTTGCCAATTTCATTTGAGACGACTAGGGATACATTGAGTACTACTGATTTTAGGTCGCTGTTGGAGGCGGAGTCATCCATGATTTTGGGGTGGACATTAAGGATGGTGCCGATTTCTACGTAATTGACAATGCTCACGTTGTCGCAAGAGTCCGGATTCACTGTCTGTGTATTGCCTGACTCGATTGGTTGCTGTATAACGCTTTTGAAGGCTACAGATTTGTTATTAGTGGTGACAATTGTAGAGCCGATGATGGAGCTTTCAGGAGCGGATTGAATGGAATTAAGTATTTCTGTCATATCGGTAGCAGGAAAAGGGTCGGGCTTGTCTTTAAAATTGAACCCTTGATTTTGGCTGGTTTCAACGAACAAGGCTTCAATTTTAATGAGGCGCTGAGGTTGGTCGACGTCTTTCAAATAGTTCTCTATATAGGAGTGGTGTTGGCGGGTGGCCACGATATTGAGAGTGTTGTTGTCGGAGCTATAGAGTACGCTTTCTTTGGGGGGCGTAGTGCTTTTCAAGTTTGATTGTGAGGGGCTGTCGATTTTTTCATTAAGGTCAATTGCTTTAATGCCGGTTGTGGGGAGGGCGAGGATTTTTTCAATTTCTTCGACAACAACGTTAGTTTTAATGCTGAAAACATCGCTACTGACAGGGGTTGCATTGCCTCCTAATCCGGCCGCGTTTGATTGGGCGATAGAGGTATTAATATTAGGAGAAGTAATTTTAACCTGTTCCTGATCGTTATATTTCAATTTATAAGTTTTTTGGATGAGTTCATTTAATTTAATGGGGTAGAATTGCCATATGCCATTATTATGTTCGAATCCGATATTGTAGGTTGTGCAGAGTAATTCTAAAACGTGATAGGGGTTGTTTTGGATGCTTAGGGTGATGAGTGTATTAAAATGCGCATCATCGGGGGGTGCCATGTACTTCATGTTGCAGGAAGTGGCACAGAGTTGAATGGCTGCAGCGAGGGTCGCGTCTTTTATCTTAAAATCGACATCTTCGAGCTTCTGAAGTCTGGAAATCTCAGGATCTATCGGGTCTTCTTGCTTTTCGACTACGATCGGCATGAATTGGATGCCGGCATCGATTGAGGGGTAATTGTTTGCTATAGGCAGAGACAGTGTTTCTTTTGACGGGGTGCATTCGACGATTTTTATGAGACCATTGCTTGAGACACGGATACCAACGCGATCAGCCAATAGCAATGACGGGGACAGAAAGATTAGAGTAGAGATGAAGATATTTTTGATGATAAGTGTGTGTTGAATGAAGGTAGTTTTTTTAGCTTGGGGATTTTAGCTTGAGGGTCGAAGTTCTTTTGCGGGGATCGCTGTATAATGAGTAGAAAACAAGGCCCGAAGTTAAGATGTGAGTATTTTGTGTCAAGAGCGGCTTAAATTTATCCAGAGATGATCTATTGTTGAATATACTCAATAAACCAGAAATATTATATAGTGGTATGGTGATCTGAGTCTTGACGGCTGATAGGTATGCCTTCCATCCTTTTACTTTCTCATGGCTACAAAAAAAACTACTCAGATAAAAAAGAAAACTGCAGCGACAAAGAAGGCTATTAAGCCTTTGAAAGCATCTGCAAAAAAACAGGCTACAGTGAAGCAAAAGCCGATTGCAAAAGTGAAGAAGGCCGTAAAGGCACCTGTTAAGAAAAAAACGGCGAAAGTGGCTGTCAAAAAAGCCATTAAAGCACCTGTGAAAAAAGCAGTGAAAAAGAAGGCTGAAAAATCCCCGGTTAAGAAAAAAGCGGCAGTGGCTAATGAAAAAGCAGTGGCGACCAAGACGGCCCCACGGAAAGTGGCTAAAGCTAAGATTGCCAAAAAGAAAGCTTTGCCTACAACACATGATTTGAGCCGTGGGAAGATCCTCGTTACGGGAGGGGCCGGTTTTATTGGAAGTGCGCTTATTCAGGCTTTGAATGAGCGGGGGTTAGATAATATTATTGTGACTGATTTCTTAGGGCAAGGAGAGCGCTTTAAGAATCTTATCCCACTTCGCTTTGATGAATACTTGGAAGCGGATGACTTTATTGAACTACTAGCCGATGATGCGTCCCTCTTTGATGATGTGGAGACGGTCTTCCATATGGGGGCTTGTTCTGCCACGACAGAGTCCGATGCGCGTTATTTAATCCAAAATAATGCAGCGTATACACAGGGGTTAGCGGCTTGGGCCTTGGCTAAGGGGGCACGGTTTGTCTATGCCTCCAGTGCGGCTACTTATGGGGATGGCTCCCGTGGGATGAGTGATAGAGCCCCCTTGCATACTTTACGGCCTCTGAATATGTATGGCTATTCTAAGCACCGTTTTGACGCTTATGCAGAGCATCATGGTTGGTTGCCCCATATTGTAGGGCTTAAGTTTTTTAATGTTTTTGGCCCGAATGAAGCCCATAAAGGGGACATGCGTAGTATGGTAGCAAAAGCTTTTGAGCAAATACAGGAAACAGGCCGCGTACGCTTATTTGAAAGCGAGCACCCTGACTATGCAGATGGGGAGCAAAAAAGGGATTTTCTCTATGTTAAAGATGCGGTTGCGATGACGCTTTTCTTAGCTGAAAATCCTAAGGCGGGAGGGCTTTATAATATTGGTTCGGGCGTTGCGAGTACTTGGAATGAGCTTGTCCAGGCTATTTTTAAAGCGCTTGGTAAAGAGCCGGTGATCGACTACATCTCATTACCAGAGGCTTTGAAGAAGAAGTATCAGTATTATACTTGTTCTGAAAATGCGCGGCTTCTTGAAGCTGGGTATGATAAGCCCATCACGCCTTTTGAGGAAGCGGTTACCGAGTATGTTGAGCGTTATTTAGTCCCCGGGAAGTCTCTTGGGTATTAAAGTTTGAGGATATTGCTTAAAGGCCGTGAGCGTAAAACGAGCAGGTAGAGGAGGGTTGGCTAAAGAAAGCCCTTCATTACCTGTTCGGGTTTTATTAGATCCCTTAGCTGAGGCTTTTGTGGGTTATTTAGCGTCTGAAAGGCGGCTATCTGCTTATACTGTACGTAATTATAAGCAAGCGCTGGAGCGTTTTAGCGCGTGGTTTTGCAAAGATAAGGGGATAGGTACGATGGATTGGCAACGGGTAAGTACTATTGATATGCGCAGCTATATTGTCGAATCCCAGCGGAGTCATGAGCGGCGAACGGTTCATAATTGGGGCTCTGCCCTGCGTACTTTTTTTAAATATGCCCAGGTGGAAGGGTATTTGACGGCTAGCCCACTGGAGGGCGTGCGTTTGCCAAAGCTTGAGAAAAAGTTGCCGCAATTTTTGACGGAAAAGCAAATGATGGGCCTCCATCAAGCCCCCGCACAAGCCTTAGAATCAGGCGCTGTAGATGCTTTTACGGCCTTAAGGGACCAGTTAATTCTCGAAATTTTTTATTGTGGAGGGCTGCGTATTAGCGAACTTGCGGGGTTAACTTATGGGCAGGTAGATTTTGATACAGGGGTTTTGCGTGTCCAAGGTAAGGGAGGCAAGGAGCGTTTTTGCCCGATAGGCGCTACGGCTTTGCAGACATTAACTGTATTTAAGGATACCTATGCTATCTCTAAAATGCCTGACAGCTCGGTGATTATTAAGCCAAATGGGCAGGCTTTATCGATGCGAAGCGTACAGCTCCTTCTTAAAAAATATTTAGCACTAGCGGGCCTACCCGGGGATCTTTCCCCCCATAAGCTTAGGCATTCGTTTGCCACACATTTACTCAATCGTGGAGCTGATTTACGGGTTGTGCAAACTTTGCTTGGGCATGTTAGCTTATCAACCACGCAAATTTATACCCACGTCAGCTTGGCCCGTTTAAAGCAAGTACATGCAGCGTCCCACCCCCGGCCTTAAGGCAGGAGACCGCTGCAGCGGTCTCTTACTGACACCATCCACTCACGCCACCTATCCCCAGCCTGGTTGCTGCATTAATGCGTATCTGCGTAGGGGTTACAGGCGCCGTCTCATTTCTAACTGAGGGCAGGGGGCTGGGAATAGGCAGGGGGCTGGGAATAGGTAGGGGAGATGGGCTGGGGGTAGCCGAGGCGCTTGGGTTTGGCACAGGAGAGTGGCTGGGTCTCGGCCAATAAGTGGGATCGTCGTTTCCGCGCTTTACACGCTTCCGGCTATTACCGGTTTCTTCTTTTTTGTCTTCTTCATCTGTTTCGTCGCGCTCCCGTTTGATCGTAACCTTTGATTCTTCTTCTTCCTGATTATCTTCTTTAGCTACCATGTCATCCGTGTCGTCAGCAGTCCGTTCAATGATGATAATGTTTGATGTTTCCTCCTGATTATTTTCTTCAGTTGTCGTATGATCGTTTTCAGGATTTAGAATGATTGCACGTCTATAGAATTCAATGATGTTTTCGCGCTCTCTATCTAGTAACTCCGTTAGGAAGGTTCTTTCCTCACCCGTTAGCTGAGCGTAGTTAGGAACTAAGCTGTTGATTATAAGAGTACCCTGAATTAGCACCTGAAGAAATTGGTTGAGGTAGTACTTATATTGTTGGTTAGTCTCTATGCCATTTATTGCAAGTCCTAAAAACCGGTGGTTTTGTGTAGTAACTTCGTCGATTATAGATTGTATGGCAGTTCTGCCGTTATGGTCTGGCATGTTAATATTGCCGCCGTATTTTAATAGAAGTTGTATGCTAGGTAATATCTGCTCCTGTAGTAACTGATCTAGAGTTAGCCTCGAAGAGAAGGAATTGTTGCTGATAAAGTCAAAAATTAGATAATGCAGCGGGCTCGGCCCATTCAAGGGTGAAGTGCAGCACTTGGTGAACAAGTGGTCAGCTTCAGGAAGACTTCTGTTGGTGTTTGATATTGGAGGGATTTCCGAGGGCGATTGTTGAGTTTTTGTTGAATATGATCAAGGGCATTTTTTGA
>JANYEO010000241.1 GCA_025363025.1 Opitutia bacterium | reverse complement strand
CTTTCTGAGTAAAGAAGCGGTAGAGTTTTTTCAAGAAGCTAATTTTGTAGTCTCTGGCCGATTGGCGGTTGACTGGGGTGTTGGCTTTGCGATTTTCAATAAAGGCCACTTTGTCGGGGACATAGAGAGTGGCTTTTTGTTTGCCGCGGGTGAGGGCGACGTAGCGACCGAAGGCGTCTAGATTATGGGCGGCTACGATGACTTCGTCTTTGCTCGCACCTTGGGCTTTGTGTGAAGTGGAGGCGTAGCCATGACGCAGGCATTTGAAAGAGGCGGGGAGGTTGACGGATTTCCCTTTGTGATTGGTGGCAGTTAAGGAACCATCTGCCTGAATGGCCGTCAAGATTAGATAATCATTGTTTTTGAGGCCGAGCAATTTTTCATTTTTTTGAATGAGTAGGCGGTCGCCGATGGAGAATTGAAGGGTTTTCTTTTCTCCGATGTCCCAGTTGGCCCCGAGTAAGGCAGGGCGGACCTTAATGTGGGCGCCGTTTGGGGCTTCTAATTCGACGTATTTGTAGTCTTTTGAGTGAACGGTGTAGACTTCTCCGGATTTGAGGCCGGGCTCTGGACTGTATAAACATTGCACTGCCATGCCAGGCAGGTAGTTCTTTGTGGTCTTTTTCTGGACTTGTGTCCAGTTGTAGGACGTAAATGATTTTTTAGGTGTTTCAGTGGCCTCTATGAGGCCATTTTGTTTTAGAAGAGAACGGATAGACGCATTGAGTTGGTCGATTTCGGCCCAGGTAGGGGAGACTAAAATCGTTTCCTTTTTGGCTTTTAGTGATTCAACGTAGTGCTGCGCCGCCTCGGTTAGGTAATCGGGTGATTCTTTGACCCAACCTAGCGTGTCTAAAAGGCTAACGCCGTGTTGGATTTTGCCAGCGGCCATGAGCTCGGAGGCGGCTTTGTAGGTTTCGTTTTTTTGTCTGACGACGGTTTTCAGCTCAAACCGGGGGGCCTTGGAGTGTTTTTCAATTAAGGCCAGGGCATCCCCCTCTTCGACACTGGAATGTTGGCGGGTATCGCCTACGAGCAGGATGCGGGCATCATAATCGTTCGCAAGTTCCAATAGGCCACTCATTTGAAAGGTTGAGGCCAGGCCGGCCTCGTCTAAGACGATAAAGGATTTTTGGAGGGAATCCTTATAGTTTTTTCTACCGTTTTTTAGGAAATCCGATAAAGTCGTAGTATACGGAAGGCCATCTGCTTTGAGGTCAGCCGCGGCTGAGGTAGTAGGGGCCAGGTAAAAGGGTTGGGTGCGGCTGATTTCAAAGGCTTTTTGAAGGGTTTTTAGGGTATGAGACTTTCCTGTTCCGGCGGCCCCGCGGATAATGGTGACGTTTGAGCGCGAATGGAGCACGCCCTTGTAGGCCTTTTTTTGATCTTCATTCAGGCTGCCCGTTAGATCGACTCCTATTTTTATCCGCAAGGGCATAGCTTTATTTAATGCCCGGTTAATGGAATTAATGATATATTCTTCGTGTCTGAAAATTGCAAATGTTGAGACCAAAGCGAGTAAGTCACACTTTGAATGGGGTTGAATTGTTTTGGCAATTTTGCTGGTTTTAATTTGAGCTTTGAGCGCCTCTAAATCGATAGAGCCTAAGTGGCTGTTGAGCGCTTCTGCAAAAACTTCGTATTTTTTTGCCACCGATAAGCGCTCAAAAATATGCTTCATTGCATAGTCGAAAGCGAAGGCAGTTTTGTCCTCAACTTGTTTTGATATTTTATTGTCTTTAATGGATTCTAGAGTCTTAATCCTTTCAGGAGACAATTGATTTCGCTGATGTAATCTAACTTCAGGGGTTGAAATTTCGGCAAGTTTTTTGTCTCTTGTTTTGACGGTGATATCGTGCGTTTCGAGTGGGGTAGGGGGCCGGCCATATTTAGCTACGAATTCTGTAATGCCTTTTTCGACTTCTTTTCTTCTTTTTGAATAAAGGGAAATTTCTTCATCTGTAATGCACGCTAATTCGAAACTGATAATATTTCCTTTTTTGTCTCTTTTTTCGACAATATCATATCCGATGGCTTGAACTTTTTTAGCGAGTTCATTGGTATAAACTTTGCCACAATACCGAATCGCTTTCACCATGGATTCGGTTTCGAGCCCGTACCATTTTTGATCGTTCTTTGAAAAAGTCGCATTTGCGATGACGAGGTGGGTATGCAGTTGTGGGTCGAGCGCCCTACTAGAATCGTGGTGAAATTGAGCGGCAATGAGATTGCCCGTAGTTTCATGAAATTGTTCGCCGTTTTCCCTGGATTTTTTGGAAGCAAATTTCTCTAGTTCTTGAAAGGCAAAAAGCACTGACTCGCGGTGAGCTTGAATAATTTTGGGATCTTCCATCATCGTCCCCATGACCGAAATTGACTTTGGAGCTGAGCATTGAAAGTCGAAAAAGCAGACCCTGTTTTCTACCATTCTTTGGGTGAGCTTTTCTTTCGTTTTTTGGTGTAAGTTTTTGCGTAATAACTCAAAGGCTTCGTCGCTGGCCGCGATGGGGTTGTTGGCGATTTCCAGGGTCTCAGAGCCTTTGCCAATCCAGGATCCCAGGGTGCTTTCGCCTTCACTATAATAGTCATTGGCGCTTAGATGCCGCTTAAGGTAAGTGCTACCATCTTTGATTTTGGCCATTGTGAACATGAGACATATAGTCGTATTAAGGGTTTTAGATGGCAAGTATTTTTTAGACGCAATACTCCCAACGTTGTTGGTTGTAGTTGCTCTTTTTCCCTCAGTTGCTCCAAAACTGTTAATTTGCATATATTCACCAGGTTTTACCATACTGCATTCTTTCTTAAATGACCAGGGCAGCGGAGTGCCTTTTGTATCTTGATATAGATCTCTCGCAAAACGGGAACTAAGTGTTTATTATTATCATTGCCCTTTTTAAAATCTGTTTCAATATGAGGTCTTATTTCACTCTTAAACTTTATGGAAAACGATCAACAAAAAGTACTGCTAGCGGCCCTAAAAAATGTTCAAATCCCAGCAAAAAAGAGTAAGACAGATTTTCTAGAAAATCCTAGTGTTCTCAAGATTATTGCTTCTAAAATGAAGCAGGGGGCCACAATGAAAGCGCTACATTTAGCTATTTTAAATAGCGGATACAAGTTATCTTTTTCCGCCTTTAAAGGCTGGATGAACGCGAAATATTCTAAAAATTAGGTTCTATTATGCAAGGAGAACTCTGCAGTTTGATTGACCAAGAAGTGGGTCACTTTTTTGTTTTAGAGAAATTAGATGGCTCTAAAATTTCAATTCCTATCATTCATCTTAATTATTTTAAATTGAACGGCGCTCAATTGGAGCTCAATTTTTCTTACCATACTATTGTCATAGAGGGCCTTTTTATTGGCATACTTTTTGATCTATTGATCTTAGGTAAAAGTGCCTATGTTAAGGAGTTTGGTGAGCGCTATGAGTCGATGAGTAAGCCTGATTCTTTGTATATAGCAAAGGCCAAAGTGGCTGAAATTGAGCGGTAGAATGGATTAATGAAGATCCTCATTAATTTATATTTTATGTAATTATGAATGCGCATGCAATGGCTTGAATATTGATAAATGTTGATACCTTCTCCGCCATAAATGGATGGAAGGATGTCAAGTTATTTTCCAATACATTGAACAACCGCAGGCACCACATTAAAACCTCAAAGAACTTGAGGCCGGTTAGCTCTATCCAGTCTTGCCTTCAGCGGCAGGGTTTTTAGCGCATTTCGATAAAGCCAATGGCTGCGTAGTGAGGAATGAAATCATAGCCTAGGTTTATTTTAAGCCGCTTGGAGCATAGAGTAAATTAAGATCAGAATCGGCGCCTTTTTAAATACTTAGCAGCTGACTGAGCGGGACTTTAGATGACATGTATTGTGAGGCAACAATAGCGATTTTCTGGTTACCTTTCGGTCGATAATTGCAAAACTTAGGGAAGCGCCTTGTTCGATAAAGTTGAAAGCTTGAGCCCGAAGTATTATGCGACAAACTGCTGGAGCGCCTACAATGAATTTATTCCTGTGAAATTCACGTTCGAGGTAAGCGGTATACTCAGGCCATTGAAAGTTTCAATTCCATGGTTCGGCATTCCATGGCTCATTTTAAGCGCAAAACCAAGTGCTATTCAAAGTCAAAGGCTTCTGTTGTCGATGCTCTTTGCCTGTTTTTCTTTAAGTTAAATCGATTTTCCATCTTAAATTAGCAAAGCCCTATTTTTTAGGGATAGAATGGGACAATCGTTTGGGGTGAATTGCTTTTTTAAATTAAAGCATATTTTCAGGATCTATAATTATTAACATGTAGTTTATGATAATGTATATGTATTGGCAATAGAGGGAAATTGCCAGAATTTTTTCAAAAATACATATTTAGCTGATATTAAACTACATATAAACACTTAGTTGATAAATTTATTTTTAAAAAAGTTTGTTTTTTGATTGATTTTAACAAAAAAACTCATTTCTTGAGCGTCGCGGCCCATTCAAGGGTGAAGTGCAGCACTTGGTGAACAAGTGGTCAGCTTCAGGAAGACTTCTGTTGGTGTTTGATATTGGAGGGATTTCCGAGGGCGATTGTTGAGTTTTTGTTGAATATGATCAAGGGCATTTTTTGA
>JANYEO010000188.1 GCA_025363025.1 Opitutia bacterium | reverse complement strand
TCGTCGCTCCGCCCTACAACTTCCTCAAAATCAAAGCATTCCGCAATTGGCCCCTAAATAATCTTAGTAATAGAAAACCCGAAAACAATGACTTTTTATTTTAATAAGCTATTGTTTTCATGAAAAGTACCTCAGGAAATGCCTAAGCGTACTTTTAAAAGTTTAATCCCATTTTCAGGAGTGTCTTCGCGTAGTGCTGCAAGGTCTTCAGCGGACAAGTTTCCCCCTGTAACATAGGCTTCTAGCCACTGTGTGGCAGGGAGTTGAGGCGCTTCGCTGGACGTATTGTACGGTAATGTATGCGCAGCTTGCTCTGCCTTGTAACGAAGGAGTAGGGCTTCGGCTTTATTGTCCGGCCATGTCTCCGCGTCTGGGTATCCTCCTATAAACGAGCGCTCCATATCCCAGAAAAAGTTAATATTTAGCCGTAGGGCATTTGCAGCTATGCCAGGCAGTTGTACTGTGTAGAGAGATAAAGATTTAGTCCAGATGTCCCCCATCTCAGTTAAAGAAAATAGCTCTAAGGAGGTTACAGCTAAGCTTGTACTTAAGCGCGCTCCCGCAGAATAGCTTTCGAACGTATAACGTGTTGTATCTAGGCGTTCGAAAGTATCTTGTGATAGGCCCTCCCATGGAGTGCCTATGTCGGTATTATTTTCGATAAGGGATAACGTAGTGGCATGCGCGGTGTTGCGTATTTCGCGGTTTTGAACATGGCCGTCCCAGATAGCATTTAGGGTATAGGCAGCGAGGCCTGTCATATAAAAGGTGCTAATTTGCCTAAAGGTATTTTGCTGCGTTTCAGGTAATCTTTTAAAGTAGGGAAGATATGTGAGGATGACTTTTGCAGCGTTTCCAAGGATTCCTGCATGATCAATAGTGACTAGCGACTCATAAAAAGATGCATTTTCTGAGCCTAAAATAAGATCAGCTGATGTAGTGTCCTCTGGCGCCGCTTCCTGTTGCTGTATGGCTTTGGCTAGGTTATTTGAGTGGGAGGCTAAGTGTATTAAGGGAAGTGCAAAAAATGTACCCATCCCTGCCGTTTTAAAGAAAGGGTTATGTGCTAGGTTAAAGAGAGGACTATTGCCCGGAGTGGCGGATTGTGTAAATTTAAATTCAGCCGCTATAGTAACAGTATTAAAAATTAAGTTGGCCGCATTAATTCCAATCCACCCATTCGTTAATGGGTGGGCAATTTTTTGAATAAAAATGTCCCAGGCAGTCTCAGCTGTATCCCACGCGGCTTCAGTAAATGAAATTTCATTATCACCTGAAATTGCATCTTGAGAGTCTGCTCCCAAGAGCGTGCGATTTTCTAATAATTCGAGTATTTTCAGCATGGCGATTTGTGGTGCGAAGCTTGTTGAAGCTTTTGTTAAAAAGAAAGGTTGTTTTGAAAGCATCCTTTTACGCATAAATTTATTATCGTAGTCAATGCATTCTTCTACGGTCTCTTATTGACTTTATGTCAGAAGTCCCCACTTTGATGGGAAATGATCTCTGTCCGGGTTGAGAATCTCGTTAAACGCTTTCCAGGCGGACTCGCACTGGACCATGTCAATGTGTCGATAAAACCGGGGGAGCTTTTCTTCATCCTCGGCCCGAGTGGCTGTGGGAAGACGACTATGCTGCGTACCTTGGCCGGTTTTTATATTCCGGACTCCGGGCGCATTTTATTCGATGATGAGGACGTTGCTCGGCTAGAGCCTCATAAACGCAATACCGGCATGGTCTTCCAAAGCTATGCTTTGTGGCCTCACAAAACAGTTGCAGAAAATGTCGCTTTTGGCCTTGAACAGCAAAAGGTTAAGAAAGACGAAATCCGCCGCCGCGTCCGCGAAGCCCTAGAGTCCGTGCGGATGGAGGCCTTTGCAGATCGGAAGCCCAATGAGCTTTCTGGTGGTCAGCAGCAGCGGGTTGCTTTGGCCCGGGCCTTAGTTATTCGTCCTCGCTGCTTACTCCTCGACGAGCCTCTTTCCAATTTAGATGCCAAGCTCCGCCACGAAATGCGCCGGGAAATCCGCCGTATTTGCAAAGAGCACAAGTTAACTACGATTTACGTAACGCACGACCAGGAAGAGGCCTTATCCATTGCGGATTATATGGTTATTTTGTCTTGGGGGCGAGTTCAGCAAATTGGGTCTCCGCTTCAGGTTTACAAACGCCCGGCCAATCGCTTTGTTGCCAACTTTATTGGCGAAACAAATTTTCTCGAGGGGGAAGTCCTTCGCACCGGGGCAGGAGAAGCTTTGGTTAAAACCGGTATTGGGGAGTTTCGCGGCGCCCTTGCCGACTACGATGCAGAGTTTAAGGAAGGCCAAAAGGTTTATCTGTCTATCCGGCCAGAATGTTGGCACTTAGATATTACCGGGCCTGAAGAAAACTGCGTTATTGGCGAAATTCGCGACTCTACCTATTTTGGAGAAGTCGCCCATTACGATTTCCGAGTAGGGGATACCGCTTTGAAGATTTCGGAGCTTAACCCAAGACATATGGGCTCTGCTCGTCATGGCAAATTACATGCCTGGGCAGATCCTGAGGATGTCGTTGTCCTTGCCGAATAAGTATTTGACTGCTTTTAACCCCCCCTTTTCTTTTAAAGATCATAGGCGTAGCTTTTTAAATGCAAAAGCCTCAGAAATTCGTCATTATTTTTGCGCTCTTAGCCATCATAGGGCTTCCGCTGGCCTTTAGGAAGGCAACGGGGGGGGCTTTGGCGGGGGATGAAACGCTAGTGGTTATTAGCCCGCATCCAGAGAGCAATCAAGCAGAGTTTAAGCAGGCTTTTTCGGCTTGGTATTTTAATCGTACAAAGCGCACCGTTAAGGTTGATTGGCGCTACCCGGGGGGGTTGTCGGATATTTTAAAAATTGTTGATTCTCTTTACGATAATGCCTTTCGTATTTACTGGGAAAATACCTTGCACCGCCCCTGGAGCCAGTTTATTGAGCGCGGCTATTGTAGCCCTCAGTTCCTTGATAATACTCCGGCAGACGATACACTCTTAGAGGCTGCTCACCGGGCCTTTTTAAATTCTGATCTGGGTTGTGGGATAGACGTTTTCTTTGGAGGGGGCGGTCAAGAGTTTGATCTTCAAAAGCACAAAGGCCGTTTTATTATACCTGCCATTGTTAATACACAGGCCGAATGGTTTACAGAAGGGGTCTATCCGCTAGAGGCTGGTGGCTTTCGCATGCGGGATATTGACCATAAATGGTTTGGCGTCGTATTTTCTTCCTATGGGATAGCCTATAATCAAGATGTTTTAAGTGCGGTGGGTCTTCCTATCCCTCAGCGTTGGACGGATTTGGCGGACCCGCTGTATTTTGGCGAATTGGCCCTGGGGGACCCTACCAAGAGTGGATCCGTCAAACAAGCCTTCGAGATGCTTATCCAAACCGGTATGCAAGAACGCTTTCGTACCCTCTTAGCGGCAGGGCTCACCCCTGAGGTCGCGGGTAAACAAGCGGCTGCGGATGGTTGGCTCGCAGGTTTAAATTTAATCCAAAAAATGGCCGCTAATACGCGCTATTTTACAGAAAAAAGCAACCGACCGGTTATGAGTGTCGCCGCTGGCAATTGCGCCGCTGGCATGGCGCTCGACTTTGCCGCTCTTTGCCAGGTCGATAATTTAGAAAGCCGGGAAAGCCGTATTGCCTTTGGCTTTTTTTCTCCTATTGGGGGGACAGCTTATACGCCGGATTGCGTCAGCCTTTTCCGTGGGGCCCCTAACCGGGCCGTGGCAGAGCTTTTTATGGAGTTTGTCTTATCTCCAGAAGGGCAGAGGCTCTGGG